>JAWWPK010000433.1:0-2501 GCA_033854925.1 Nocardioidaceae bacterium
GGGGCCGGACCCCGAGTCGGTCACCGCGTTGGTGAGGGTGAAGGACCCGGGTGCGAGTCCGCGGTAGTAGACGGTGTCACCGGCCTGGAAGGCGTTGCCGCCGAGGTTGGAGAGAGAGATCGCGTTGACCGGTGGCGTCGTGTCGCTGGTGACCGGGCTGCTCAAGGGGCTCTCGGCACCCCTCCAGCTGGTGCCGATGGCAGGCGTGACGGAGTAGCGCCACTGACCGGCGGGGACACCGTGCTCGGTGCACGTGGTCGCGCTGATGCGCCCGTCACACGACGCCAGGACGCTCTGAGCGGTGAGCGTGGCCTGGTCGTAGCGCTGCACCAGGTAGCCGGTCACGGGCGCGCCACTGGCCAGCGTGCTGGCGGCCCAGGCGACGGTGACGGCAGCCCCCGCCGCCACCGCCGTGGGTGTAGCGCCGCGGTCGACCGTGGTCGCCGCGGACGCCCCGCTTCCGCCGGCTGCGGACCCGGCGGACCAGTAGGCGGAGGCACTGCCGGTCGGCAGGACGAGAGCGAGGACCAGTGCCGAGAGCAGGCCGAGCCCCGGCCAGCTGCTCGTGCGCCGGCCGTCAGGAAGACGGTGCCGCGGCGCGCATCGGGTTCGCATCAGCCATGCCCGTTCCATCTAGAGCCGGTCAGGGCTCGCGGGGTGGCTGCGAGCCCATCGTCGTGTCGCCTCGAGCCGATGCTTCGGACGGTAGGTGTCGCTTCAGGGCGCGGTGAGGCGAACGGGCTCCGGATGCCACCATGGGTCCACCAACTAGGGACCTTGGTGCCGGGTCGGACTAGTGCTTAGGGATCACGGGTTGGCGCGGCGGAGTCGGCTCAGTAGCCGTTGGCGTCCGGCCACCCGTAGTTCGCGTAGTACCAGACCGACGAGGTCAGGACCACCGCCACGAACAGCGTGAACAGCAGGGCGCCGGCCAGCGGCAGGAACCAGCTCGGGGCCCGCTTGGCGCGGACCGCGGCGATCTTCACGATCGCTGCGCCGAACACCGCGCAGCCGAGTACGCCGTGCACCACGGTGCGGGCGCCGACCTTCTCCCCGTCGTCGAAGTGGCCGTACTCGAGGCCGAGCGCCCACAGGCAGTGGTAGGCGACGACAACGGCGAGCGCCAGGGTGATGACGCCAGCGGTGCGGTGCGCCTTGCCGAGCCACGAGGGGGCCTTGATCGGCAGCTTGCCGTAGAGCACCAGCGCGCCCAGCACCTGGGCGATCACGAGCACCCCGATCACCGTGGTCAGCACGACCTTCATCTGGATCACGGTGTGGAAGCCGAGCGTGAAGGTGCCGTCGGTCGTGGGGTCGTGGACGCGGCCGAAGACGCCGATGACCACGGCGACCGCCGCGCCGGCGGCGAAGGCCACCAGCGGAACCGTCATCCCCTTGGCGGGAGCGGCGGGGGTGATGTCCGTCATGGGTCGAGCATCCTGCGGCGTGCCGGAGTTGGGAAGACCCTTCAGGGCCAGCCCCGACCGAGGTCAGGTGCCCGCTCCGATGCGCGAGGCTGCCGGTGCCGACGACCGTGGAGCCATGACCACCACCCTCCTCCACATCGTCGCCACACCGCGCCAGGACCAGTCGTCGACCCTTGCCGTCGCCGACGCCTACCTCGACGAGCTCGCCCGGCACGTCCCCGACCTGCGGGTCGAGACCGTCGACCTCTTCCGCACCGACCTGCCCGCCGTCGCCGGGGCCAACATCGACACCAAGTACAACCTCATGCATGGCGTACCCCTCGACGACGAGGCCCGCCGGTCCTGGGGGCAGATCGAGGAGCTGATCGCGGCCTTCAAGGGTGCCGACCAGTACCTCGTCAGCAGCCCGATGTGGAACCTCGGCATCCCCTACGTCCTCAAGTACTACATCGACTGCCTGATCCAGCCCGGCTACCTGTTCCGGTACGACGAGACCGGCGTGCCGGTGCCGATGATCAACGGCCGATCCATGGTCTGCGTGACGTCGCGTGGCGGCAGCTACGAGCCGGGGAGCCCGATGGGGGCGCTCGACTTCCAGGAGCCCTACCTGCGGGCGATCTTCGGCTTCGTCGGAATCAGCGACATCGAGTTCGTCAACGCCCAGCCCGTCGACGTACCCGGGCTGCGCGAGACGGCGCTGGCCGCCGCGGTGGCGCAGGCCCGAGAGGTGGCCGCCCGGCCGGTGCTCGCGGTCCCCGCCTGAGCACCGTGCGAAATGTCGAATCGGCCTCCCTCAACGACGCGCTAGGCGACGATGAGCGAGTAGCTGCCGTCGCTCGGCAGCTGCGCCCCGTGGCTCGCCACGGAGGTCGCAACAACTGGGAGAACCACGATGGACGCACCACGGCGCAGCGCCAGCCGTCGCCTCGCCGCGTCGGCCGGATCGGACGAGCCCGTCGCCAGGCCGAAGGGACGGTCTCTCGCGGTGATGGCACCGCTGTCGATCGTGCTGGCCGTCTTCGCGTTCTACCCGACCGGATCGGTCCACAACGACGGCTACCCGCTGATCGGCCT
>JAWWPK010000434.1:0-6857 GCA_033854925.1 Nocardioidaceae bacterium
TGGCGAAGTCCTTGCCCGCGGCCGCGCGGCCGGCGGCCTTGTAGGTCAGCAGCCGCATCGCCTGCAGCTCGATCGCGATGTTCGCGACCATGAAGGCCACTGACTGGCGGTGCGCGACGGGCTCGCCGAACGCCTCCCGCTCCTTGACGTACGGCGTGACGTAGTCGAGCACCGCCTGTCCGGTGCCGACGGCCAGCGCACACCAGGCGAGTCGCGAGAGCCGCACGCACTCGGCGTACGTCGAACCGTCGACGGCCCCGAGCACGGCTCCCTCGCCGACCGTCACGTCG
Source organism: Nocardioidaceae bacterium (assembly GCA_033854925.1). Taxonomy (GTDB): domain Bacteria; phylum Actinomycetota; class Actinomycetes; order Propionibacteriales; family Nocardioidaceae; genus Nocardioides. The sequence goes on from JAWWPK010000434.1 coordinate 291, forward strand.
GTGAGCGTCAGTCGGGTCAGCGCTGCGGCCCGGACGCCCATCGACGGGTCCCCTTCGAGCGCCATTCCGTCGGTCGAGGACTCGACCAGGAACAGCACCGGCTTGCCGTCGAGCTGGGCGCCGACCACGAACAGCTCGGCGTCGGCACCGCGCGGGACCAGCGACTTGACGCCGTTGAGGACGTACCGGTCACCCTTCTTCACGGCGGTCGTCTGTGGGCTGAGCACGTCGAAGAGGACGCGCGGCTCGGTGAGAGCCAGCGCGGCTGCGGGCACGTCCTCACCGACGAACGCGGGCAGGTAGGTCTGCTGCTGTTCGTCACTCCCCCACAGTCCGATCGCGGTGGCCACGGACCCGGACGCCAGGGTCGCCACGGCGAGCCCCATGTCGCCCTTCGCGAGCGCCTCGGCGACCAGCGTTCCGGCCATCGCGGAGCGCTCCTCGGCGACCCCGCCCAGAGACTCCGGCAGTCCGAGGATCGGCAGCCCGATCTCGAGGCTGGCCCCGAGCAGCTCCGTCGGTGCCGCGCACTCCGCGTCCGCAGCGGCAGCAGCCGGGCGCACCACCTCGGTGGCGAACTCGGTCACCACGTCGACGAGCAGCTGCTCGTCCTCGGTGGGCGTGAGGTCGAACTGGCCGCTGGCCCGGGTCGCGGGTGGGCGCACACCGGCCTTGCCGCGGGAGCCCGCCCGGGAGAAGGTGCGGCTGGCCCTCGTCATGGTGCTGAACCCGCTGCGGGTGACCGCGAAGACCGCCTGCTCGGTCTGCTTGCGCAGTCCCAGCCGGTCGAGGAGGTCGGTCTGGGCGAGTCGGCTCAGACCCGCCACGAGGTAGCCGATCGGGTCCCGCGTCTCGCTGGACGCGACGCCGTGCCGGCCGCCCGGACGCAGGTTGGGGAGCAAGGACATGACCCAAATGTAACTCTGAGTTACACAGCGGGCTACAGGTCGGTGCGTGCCTCGCGTCACACCGACCCGACGCCCGCTCGGTCAGGTCAGGTCGCGCCGGATCCGCCAGAAGCAGAAGCCGGTCAGCAGGGCCGCCACGGCCAGGAGCAGGCCGGTCTCGATCAGCTGCAGCGTCCAGAACCGCGACGCGGGCTGGTATTCGACGTGCTGCCGGTAGCCCTCGGAGGCGAGCCTGTCGAAACACGCCTGGCTAGCCGAGCTGGTCTGTCCAGGCGGCGCGGCGCAGCCACTGACCCAGGACGGAAAGACCTTGACGACCTGCCCCGAGCGGTCAACCGTGCGGTTGTAGGTGATCCAGGCCCCAGGGCTGTCGATGGTGACCCCGATCCGCTCGACGATCATCTGATGCGCCCCCAACCCTGGTCTTCCGGTGAGCTCCGTGAGCCGGTCCTGGGCGATCGTGGAGGTGAGCCGCCTCGGTGGCAGGAGGTGCGCCTGGACCACGATCGGCATCATCAGCTGGACGGCAACGACGGCGACCAGGGTGACCGCCATGGCGGGGACCGAGCGGCGGACGAGCAGTCCCGCGGTCACTCCGATCACCAGAGCCAGAACCGTCATCCCCAGCGGCACGACTCCGCGGGCGCCGAACAGGACCGGCCACAGCCGCGGCGTGCTGAGCAGCCCGGGGTCGGACAACCCCTGAGAGATGGCGTCGTCTATCGGCGCGCTCCACCACGTGACGGCCAGTCCCGCCAGTCCCACGACCGCTGCGCCGGCGCCGCTGACGCCGAGCTTGCTGGCCAGCCAGCGGGTGCGGGTGATGCTCTGGGTCCAGACCAGCCGGTGGGTGCCGGCCTCCAGCTCCCGGGCGATCATCGGAGCGCCCCAGAACACCCCCACGACGGCTGGGAGCGCGTACACGACCCAGGTGCCGGCGTAGAAGATCGTCGTCTTGCCGCGATCTGCGCCCAGCCGGGCGAAGAAGCTGTCGCCGGCCTCCCGCCATAGGTCGGAGAGCTGAGGTCCGGTGAAAGTGAGGAGGACGACGGCCGCGGCCAAGACGCTCAGCAGGACCATCGCGGACACGCGGAACTGCCGCCAGGTCAGCCAGATCATCGCAGTGCCTCGAGGCTCGGGCGGGCGTCGCCGCGGGTGCGTTGGACCGCGGATCGGCCCATGTAGGCCAGGACCAGGTCCTCGAGGTTCAGCTTGCTGACCTCCCACGCCGGGTCGAGGATCGGCGCGTCGGTGCGGACGAGGTACGTCGATTGCCGGTCGGTGTGACTGGCCGAGATGACCTCCTGGTCGGCCGGCAGCGTCGTCTCGTCGCGCCGCGGGCCGGTCAACAGGTGATGGGTCGTGAGCAGGTGCTCGATGTCGCCGGCGATCTGGACCCGCGAGTCGACGAGCACCACGAGGTAGTCACACGCGCGCTCCACGTCCGACACGAGGTGGGAGGACAGCACGACACTGAGCTCCTGCTCGGTCACCGCTTCCATCAGGTCCTGGAGGAACTCGCGGCGCGCGAGCGGGTCGAGGCTGGAGACCGGTTCGTCCAGCAGCACCAGGTCGGGACGCTTCGCGACCCCCAGGGTGAGGGCGAGCTGGGCGCGCTGGCCGCCGGAGAGCCGTCCCGCGCGCTGCTTCGGGTCCAGGCCGAGCCGCTCGATGCGGTCGGTGGCGAGGGCCGCGTCCCACGCCGGGTTGAGGTGCGCGCCCAGGCGGAGGTGGTCGGCAACGCTCAGGGCGGCGTACGTCGGGGTGTCCTGTCCGACGAAGCCGACCTTGTCCCGCTGGGCACCGCGGCCGGTGGGGCGGGCGCCGAGCACCTCGATGTCGCCGGCCGACGGGGTCAGCATGCCCACGGCCAGGTTGAGGAAGGTGCTCTTGCCGGCGCCGTTGGGGCCGACCAGGCCCACCACGCGTCCGGCCGGGACGGTCAGTGTGCAGTCGGTCAGCGCCCACTTCCGACCGTACCTCTTGCCGAGCCCCCGCGCTTCCAGCACCGTGGTCACGCTGTCTCCTGGTTCATCTCGGAGCGAAACGTGGCCAGGAACAGCGCCTCGATGCTCTCCTCGTCCAGTCCCGCCCGCCGGGCCTTGGCCAGCCACTGCTCGAGGCTGAGACGCAATGGGCCGTGCGCGGCGAGGGTGTTGTCGGTCAGCGTCCGGGTCACGAAGGTGCCCACCCCCGGCCGCGCCGTCGCCAGCCCCTCGTGCTCGAGCTCCCGGTAGGCCTTGAGCACGGTGTTGGGGTTGATGGCGAGGTGCCCCACCACGTCCTTGACCGTCGGCAGCTGGTCTCCCTCGCTGAGCAGTCCGAGCCGGAGCGCGCGGCGCACCTGCTGAACCAGTTGGAGGTACGGCGAGACCCCGGACCTCCCGTCCAGGTGGAACTCGATCATCGGCTACTCCATTTATCTAGGTAACTAGCACTATAGCCCTATGACGGCATGTCCGACCAGCCCTTCGACGCATCGACCCGGCACCTAGAATCTGCGCATGCCCAACCTCTCCCCGGAGACCGAGCGCGCGCCGTACGGCCCGCTGCCCCGGGGCGGGATCGTCCGGCCGATCACCCGCTGGGGTGCGGACGTCATGCACCGCGTGCAGCGGCCGGTCACGGCCTACGACGGCGAGCTGGCCCGGCTGGTAGCCGACATGGTCGAGACGATGTACGCCGCCGACGGTGTCGGGCTCGCGGCCTGCCAGATCGGCGTCGACCGCGCGGTGTTCGTCTTCGACTGCCCCGACGACGACGGGCAGCGCACGCTCGGGGTGGTCTGCAACCCCCTGCTCACGCTGCCCGAGGGCAAGGACCGCAAGCTCGACGAGGGCGACGAGGGCTGCCTGTCCTACCCGGGGGCGTTCGTCGAGTGTGCGCGGCCGGACTTCGCACTGGTCAGGGGCACCGGCCTGGACGGCTCGCCCGTCGAGTTCAGCGGCTCCGGCATGCTGGCCCGCTGCCTCCAGCACGAGACCGACCACACCCAGGGCACTGTCTTCGGCGACAGGCTGCCGACCAAGCTGCGCAAGAGGCTCCAGCGGGCGATGGAGAAGGCGGCCGACGACTACCCGCTCGACTGGCCAGCGGAGTGACGCGAGCCGCGACCCCGCGAGTCCGGATCATCCATCTCTCGCCCGAGGCGCTCGCCGCCCTGGCGGCCCGCGACCTGGCCGGCGCCATCGAGCTCAGCGGGCTGCCGCTGACGCCCTACTTCGTGTCCGACGAGAGGGTCGGCACGTGGCGACGCCGGGCCGTCCAGGTCGTCGACGCGCCACAGGACCTGGCGTGGGTGACCGGAGTCCTGGTGGACGACGAGACCGGTGCGGTCGTGGGCGGGGCCGGCTTCCACGCCGCGCCCGACGAGAACGCAATGGTGGAGGCCGGGTACGGCGTCGACCCCGACCACCGCCGCCACGGCTACGCCCGCGCGGCGCTGCTGCTCATGATCGAGCGGGCTCGCTCCGACCCGTCGGTCCGTGTCTTCCGGGTCACCGTGTCGCCCGACAACGCCGCCTCGCTCGGGCTGGTCGCGCAGCTGCCGTTCGTCGAGGTCGGGGAGCAGTGGGACGACGAGGACGGCCTCGAGACGATCTTCGAGCTGTCGGTCGGCTGAAGGTCAGGACACGCGCTGGCCCGTCCACCGCGAGTACCCGAGAACTTCGCGGGGCTGCCCACCGGGTCCCCGATAGGTCAGCGCCGGGCGGCGACGTAGCAGGCGACCGCGGTGGCCGCCGCGACGTTGAGCGAGTCGATGCCGGCGGCCATGGGGATGGTCGCCCTGCGGTCGGCTGTCTGCTCCCAGCGCGTCGACAGGCCGTGCCCCTCGGAGCCCAGGACCAGCGCCAGGCGGTCCAACCCTCTGACCGCGTCCTCGACCGGCACCGCGTCCTCCGCGAGTGTCATCGCGACCGAGGTGAACCCCCGGTCGCCGAGCGATGGGAGGGCGTCGTACCAGTCCGGGAGCCGGGTCCAGGGCAGCGCGAAGACCGCTCCCATGGCGACCTTGACGGACCGGCGGTAGAGCGGATCGGCGCAGCGCGGTGCGAGCAGCACGGCGTCGAAGCCGAGCGCGGCGCCCGACCTGAAGATGGCGCCGACGTTGGTGTGGTCGACGATCTCTTCCAGCACCAGGACGGATCGGGCCCCTACGAGCACGTCGTCCAGCGACGGGAGCGGGCGGCGTTCGATCGAGGCCAGCGCGCCGCGGTGCACGTGGAACCCGGTGACCTCCTCGGCCAGCGCCTCGGACACCACGTAGCACGGCGCCTGCGTCGCGGCGAGGACGTCGGCCAGGCCGTCGAGCCAGCGCGGCGCCAGGAGGAACGAGCGGGGCCGGTAGCCGGCCTCGACCGAACGCCGGACCACCTTCTCCCCCTCGGCCAGGAACAGCCCGTGCTCGGCCTCGAGATGCTTGCGGAGCTCGACGTCGCGCAGGTCGCGGTAGTCGTTCAGCCGCGGGTCGTCGGCGGACCCGATCTCGACCAGCTCAGCCATAGTGCTCGGGCCGCGCCACCGCCACGACCGCGCCGACCACGATGATCGCCGGCGGCTGCACCACCTCCCTGGCGAGGTCGGCAGCGAGGGAGCCCAGGGTCGACAGAACCGTCCGCTCCCCCGGCATGCTGCCGTCGCAGACCACCGCGACGGGGGTGCCCGGCTTCCGGCCGCCGGCCAGCAGGGCGTCGGCGATCGCGGGCGCGTTCTCCACGGCCATCATCAGCAGCAGCGTGCCCCGCAGCCGCGCGACGGCCTCCCAGTCGGTGAGCGAGTCGGGGTGCCCGGGCGGCACGTGACCGGAGATCACCGTGAAGTCGTGGGCAACCCCACGGTGGGTGACCGGGATACCGGCCAGCGCGGGCACGGCGAGCGGGCTGGACAGCCCCGGCACCACGGTGACCGGTACGCCGGCGGCCCGGCAGGCCTCGACCTCCTCGAAGCCGCGGCCGAAGACGAAGCTGTCACCACCCTTGAAGCGGACCACCCGCTTCCCGGCCTTGGCCCGGTCCACCAGGATCCGGTTGATCTCCTCCTGCTGGGCCGCCCGGCCGCGGGGGAGCTTCGCGACGTCGATCAGCTCGACGTCGGCGGGCAGCTCACCGAGGAGCTCGCGCGGGGCCAGCCGGTCGGCCACGACGACGTCCGCCTCCATCAGGGCCTTGCGCCCGGCCACCGAGATCAGCTCGGGGTCACCGGGCCCGCCACCGACCAGCACCACGCCCGGCGACCGGTCGCGCTGGTGGCGGGCGAAGATGGTGCCCTCACGCAGCCCCTCGAGGATCTCGTCGCGCACCGCGGCGCTGCGTCGCGGCTCGCGGTTGCCCAGAACGGCGACGGTCACGCCGGCGTGCCGTCCGACCGCCGGGGTCCACGCGCTGGCGCGGGTCGCGTCGTCCGAACGCACGCAGAAGATGCGCCGACGCTCGGCACCCTCGCTCACCGCCTCGTTGACCGTGGTGTCGTCGGTCGCGGCGATGACGTACCAGGCGCCCTCCAGGTCGGCGTCCTCGAAACCGCGCCGGTGCCAGGTGATCTCGCCTGCGGTGGCCAGCCCCTCGACCGACGGCGTCACCTCCGGCGACACGAGGACGACGTCCGCGCCGGCTGCGATCAGCTGGGGCACCCGGCGCTGGGCGACGTGGCCGCCGCCGAC
>JAWWPK010000435.1:0-6857 GCA_033854925.1 Nocardioidaceae bacterium
GGACGACCTCGGGCCGTTGCGCCCCGACGAGCACCTCCTCGTGGTGGACCCGGACGACGTGGGCCGGGTGGCGGCCGCCCTGGCCCGAGACGAGCCGCGCCGGACCGCCCTGGCCGAGGCGGCCGGCGAGCTGTGCCGGACCGAGCTGGACATGGCCGCTCCGGCCGCCCGGCTGGTCGCGGTGTGCCTTCAGGTGACGGCAGCGTCGCCGGCACCGGTGCACGCCCCTCCCCCACCTGTCGTCGTCGAGCCCGGGCACCATCTCGCGGTCTGGCTCCCGGCTCCCGGGGGCGGGCCCTGGGCACCGCCCGAGCTGAAGCCTGCGCCACTGGCAGCCCGCGCTGTGACACCGACGTCCGACGGCCGGCTGGCGGTCCTGTGCACGAGGCTGGCCGGGGACGGCCGCGTCACGATCACGAAGGCCTCGGTCGAGGCTGAGCTCCCCGGCGTCGCCGTACACACACGTCGTGGTGGGCCGACGGCGCACCGAGGGGCGGCCCGCAACCGGCTGGTCGAGCACAGCGACGAAGCCTTCTTCGGGGTGCTCGACGGTGGCGACGCGCTGATCGGCGACGCCTTGGAGGCGATGGTCGACCTGCTCCGAGCCGACCCGGGCCTGGACGCGGTGCTCTGCCCGGCGACGTACGGCGACACCCTGGTCAACGTCATCCTCCCGGACGAGCGGCGGCTGCGTGAGCGGATCTACCTGACGCGCGGCTACGTCGTCCGCAGATCGACACTCGAGGCGCTGGGCGGCTTCACCGAGGATCCGGAACTGGCCGACCTGGTCGACCATCACTTCTGGCTCTCGCTCACGGCCGGGGGTGGTCGCACCTCGATGCTGCGCCGGATCGGGCTTGCGCTGCGTCCGGTCTGAGCCGTCATTGTCGAGCGAGCACCCGCACCCGCGCCGGATCGGGCGTGGGGTTCGCGTCCAAGTCGTCGGAGACTCGGGCCACCCCGATGGGGAACGAGCGTTCCGGCCCCGGGAAGAGCGCGAAGAGCCTGGCGTCCATGTGCGCCGACGCGAACGGCTGGTTCACCAGCGAGATCCGGTCATCGGCGTCCTCTGTGCCCGGTGGCGGCTTCACGTAGAGCGCGAAGTCGCAGTTCCGGAGCTGGTCCCCGAGCGGGGGAAGAGTCGGGTCGAGGCGTACCTCGGCCAGGTTGAACGGGTCGCCGTTGGCCGCGATCAGGTAACCGAACGTGTTCGCGTTGACCACCGGATGGGCGACGAGCAGGCAGACGGTGCGCGGCGTGACCTTGCCGTCGACGGTCGACCGCTGCTCGAGGTAGCGGTAGATCGGCGTCGCCCGGTCGCGCTGCGGGAGTCGCTCGTAGCCGACGTCAGCGGTCGAGCCGAACGCCTGTGACAGGGTCTGGTCGCCGAGTTGCATGCTGGCCTGCTCGGGCATCCAGTCCGGGGCCACCGGCACGGTGCGGTTGAGCGCCTGGAACGCGAGGGTCCCAACGACGACCGTGGCGAGCCCGGCGCGCAGCCAGGTGGGCCGAACCGCGCCGAGCCCACCGCCGACCAGGATCGAGACCGCTGCAACAGCCGGCGCCATCAGCCGGACATCCTGGTTGTGGCCGGTGATCAGGAACACGAACGGGATCAGCGCCGACGTCGCGACGGACAGCGCGGGGACGACAACGTTGCGCGCGGCCGGCTCCGAGTCCGTTGCGGTTCGGCGCAGCAACTGGAGAAGGGTCACCAGAGCCACCACCATCCCGGCAACGGTGAGCACCAGCCCGACGTGCTGGTTGACCACGGTGACCACGAAGGTCGCCATGTTGTGCAGCGTCAGCGGGTGCGTCGGCCCGGCGCCTTCCGACAGCGGCCCACTCGTCGTGGACCGGACGTAGTCGATGGTCGCCTGCCGGTTGGGGAGGTACCACGGGAGCGTGACCGCGGCCGTCGCCGTCACACCAGCCAGGACATGCAGCCAGGCGCGGCCGGTGCCGCGCGGTGTGCCCGGCGGCTCCGGTCGGCGAACCGAGCGGACGACGAGCAGGCCGAGCACGGCCAGCGCCGGCCCGATGACGAACGCCGGGAAGGTGACCTTGGTCAGGGTCCCGGCCGCGATCGCGAGCGCGGCGAGCATCGTGGAGGGCAACCTCGAGAAGCCGTCGGAGCGCAGCAGGAACGCGACCGCGATGCAGGCCGCTGTGGTCAGCTGGAAGTCGACGAGGACCTCGTGTTGGAGCCCGACCATCAACGGCGTGAGCGCCACGACCACCATCCCGAGCAGCCGGGAGCGGGCAGTGCCGAACAGTTGGTGGGCAACGGCCCCTGCCGCCAGCAGCAGCAACACCATGAGCGCAGAGTTGTAGAGCAGCGCGCTGCGCGGACCGTCGCCGAAGACAGCCAGCCAAGGCATCAACGCCACCGTGTAGAGCGGTCCACGGCCCGGGTCCATCGCCTTGACCGTCTCGAACAGGACGTCCGGACCCGAGTCAGCGACGGCCTGGTTGTAGAGCACCGTCAGCCGGAGGTACGACGACTGGTCGAACGACGGCGAGGTCCGGTCGAGCAGCAGCCAGACGCCGTTGGCGACCGCGAGAGCCACGGCGACGGCGAAGCGTACGGGGAAGGCATCGAGGTCGAGCCGCCACCTGACCCTGTCCGACACGGGCGCACCGTATCGGACGCGGAGGCCGGTCATCGGGCGCCTTCGTCCACCCCACGGCCGAGGTCGAGGGCGCTCAAGTGGGCGACGACACCAAGGTGTGGCACCAGGCTCAGCTCCTCGCCGGCGCCTGGCTCGGCCGCGAGTGCATCGTCGGCAAGGGCGCCTTCCTCAGCTCCACGGCAAGCGTTGGCGCCCTGGTCAAGATCGACAACTACGCCAGGGTCATGGGTGCCCCGGCGCCTGGCGGACCTGGGATCGCCACCACGCCCGGGATCCACGTGGTGGCCGGTTGAGCTGGTGCTCGCCGCACCGGGCGCGCGAGATCGAGGGTGCACTGCGCCGGCGGGGTGCTCGTTGCGGACACGACCGACCCCGGCGCCGAGTCCCCCGTCCCCACCCAGCTGCGAGCCTTCGCCGACCTGGTCCGCGGCCCGAACCACGCAGGCGCTCTCCGAGCCCTCGCGATAACCTGCGCGGGTGGCGACCACGCGTCCCAGTCCGGGTCAGACGACCGGTCTCGTCACCGGCGCGAGAGCGGCCCGATCCACGATCGCACTGAAGCTGCTCATGGCAGTCAGCGGCGTCGCCTTCATCGCGTTCGTGCTGGTGCACATGTACGGCAACCTCAAGGCGTTCAACGGACACGACGCCTACAACCAGTACGCCGCGCACCTGCGCTCCATCGGCGAGCCGGAGCTCCCCCACGAGGGCATGCTGTGGGCGATCCGCCTGGTCCTGATCGGCGCCCTCGTCGTCCACGTGGCCTGCGCCGCGGTGCTGTGGCGGCGGGCCGGGAAGGCCCGCTCCATGCGCTACGTCATGAAGCGCAACCTCTCCTCGACGCTCTCCTCGCGGATGATGCGCTGGGGCGGGCTGACCATCCTGCTGTTCCTCGTCTGGCACCTGCTCAACTTCACGATCGGCAAGGTCAACGTGACCGGCGGCGGCACCGACGACCCCTACGACCTGCTGGTCGACTCCTTCCAGGCCTGGTGGCTCACCGCCATCTACCTGGTCGCGATGGCCGCGCTCGGGATGCACCTGCGGCACGGCGTCTGGAGCGCCGCGCAGACCCTCGGTCTCACCAACAACGCGCGGGCCCGCCGCAACGCCAACGTGCTGGGCGTGCTGCTCGCGGTCGTCATCGCCGGCGGCTTCTCGCTGGTGCCGATCTTCACCCTTGTCGGAGTGATCTCATGACGCTGGGCCTTTCATGACTACTCCGCACGGCACGTCCGACGACAAGCCGGACATGCCGGACACGACCCTCTCCTTCGACTCCTCCCCCACCCGCGAGCCGGGCGGGGAGGAGTACGACGACGCGGCCGGCTACTACGTCGACGGCGACCCGCTCAGCGACACCAAGGCGCCCGGCGGCCCGCTCGAGGAGCGCTGGGGCACCCGGAAGTTCGAGGCCCGCATCGCCAACCCGGCCAACCGCCGGCGGCTCTCGATCATCGTGGTCGGCACCGGGCTGGCGGGTGCCTCCGCGGCCGCGACGCTCGGCGAGGCCGGCTACGTCGTGAAGTCGTTCTGCTACCAGGACAGCCCGCGCCGGGCGCACTCCATCGCCGCCCAGGGCGGCATCAACGCCGCCAAGAACTACAAGGGCGACGGCGACTCGGTCTACCGGCTCTTCTACGACACCATCAAGGGCGGCGACTACCGCTCGCGCGAGTCGAACGTCTACCGGCTGGCCGAGGTCAGCGTGAACATCATCGACCAGTGCGTCGCGCAGGGCGTCCCGTTCGCCCGCGAGTACGGCGGCCTGCTCGACAACCGCTCGTTCGGCGGCGTACAGGTCTCGCGAACCTTCTACGCCCGCGGCCAGACCGGCCAGCAGCTGCTGATCGGCGCCTACCAGGCACTCGAGCGGCAGGTCGCCGCCGGCACCGTCCGCTGCTACACCCGCCACGAGATGCTCGAGCTGATCGTCGTCGACGGCCGGGCCCGGGGCATCATCGTCCGGGACCTGGTGACCGGCGAGATCGAGACCTACTTCGCCGACGTCGTCGTCCTCGCCAGCGGCGGCTACGGCAACGTCTTCTTCCTCTCCACCAATGCGATGGGCTGCAACGTCACCGCGTCGTGGCGCGCGCACCGCAAGGGCGCCCTGATGGCCAACCCCTGCTACACGCAGATCCACCCGACCTGCATCCCGGTGACCGGCCACCACCAGTCGAAGCTGACCCTGATGTCGGAGTCGCTGCGCAACGACGGCCGGATCTGGGTGCCGAAGAAGAAGGCCGACTGCACCAAGGACCCGCGGGAGATCGCCGATGAGGACCGCGACTACTACCTCGAGCGGATCTACCCGGCGTTCGGCAACCTGGTCCCCCGCGACATCGCCTCCCGCCAGGCCAAGAACATGTGCGACGAGGGCCGCGGCGTCGGCCCCGAGGTCGAGGGCGTACGCCGCGGCGTCTACCTCGACTTCGCCGAGGCCGTCGAGCGGCTCGGGCGGGAGGCCATCGAGTCGAAGTACGGCAACCTCTTCGACATGTATGCCCGGATCACGGGCGAGGACCCCTACGAGGTCCCGATGCGCATCTACCCGGCGGTCCACTACGTGATGGGCGGGCTGTGGGTCGACTACGACCTGCAGGCCACCATCCCGGGGCTGTTCGTCACCGGCGAGGCCAACTTCTCCGACCACGGCGCCAACCGGCTCGGCGCATCCGCGCTGATGCAGGGCCTGGCCGACGGCTACTTCGTGCTGCCGAACACGATCCGCGACTACCTCGCCGACGGCCCGTTCGACCGGGTGCCGGAGGACCACCCGGCGGTGGTCGAGGCGCAGGAGGCGGTCAAGGAGCGCGTCGCCTCGTTCCTGTCGACCAAGGGCACCCGCAGCGTCGACTCCTACCACCGCGAGCTCGGCAACATCATGTGGGAGTACTGCGGCATGGAGCGCACCGAGGACGGGCTGCGCAAGGCGATCGACCTGATCCGCAGCCTCCGTGACGACTTCAAGCGCAACGTCCGGGTGCTCGGCAGCGCCGAGAGCCTCAACCAGTCCCTGGAGAAGGCCGGCCGGGTGGCGGACTTCTTCGAGCTCGGCGAGCTGATGTGCATCGACGCGCTGAACCGGCGCGAGTCGTGCGGCGGTCACTTCCGGGCCGAGTCGCAGACCGAGGACGGCGAGGCGCTGCGCCACGACGACCAGTACGCCTACGTGGCTGCTTGGGAGTGGGCCGGCGAGGACGAGGCCCCGGTCCTGCACAAGGAGCAGCTCGCCTACGAGTTCGTCGAGCTCAAGCAGCGGAGCTACAAGTGAAGGTCACGCTCAAGATCTGGCGCCAGCCCGACGCCACGACGGCCGGGGCGATGGTCACCTACGAGCTCTACAAGGTCTCCGAGGACATGTCGTTCCTCGAGATGCTCGACGTCCTCAACGAGGAGCTGACCGGCAAGGACGAGGAGCCCGTCGCCTTCGACTCCGACTGCCGCGAGGGCATCTGCGGGATGTGCGGGCTGATGATCAACGGCCAGGCGCACGGCCCCGAGGTCACCACGACCTGCCAGCTGCACATGCGCTCCTTCCAGGACGGCGACGAGATCGTCATCGAACCGTGGCGCGCCGACCCGTTCCCGGTGATCAAGGACCTGGTCGTCGACCGCCGTGCCTTCGACCGCATCATCGCCTCCGGCGGCTACATCTCGGTCAACACCGGGGCGGCGCCGGATGCGCACGCCGTACCCGTGCCCAAGGACAAGGCCGACCGCGCCTTCGACGCCGCCACCTGCATCGGCTGCGGCGCCTGCGTGGCCGCCTGCCCCAACGGCTCGGCGTCTCTGTTCCTGGGCGCGAAGATCACCCACCTCGGCGAGCTCCCGCAGGGCCAGGCCGAGCGCGACCGCCGGGTGGTGCACATGGTCGGCCAGCACGACGCCGAGGGCTTCGGTGGGTGCACGAACATCGGCGAGTGCACCGCCGCCTGCCCCAAGGAGATCCCGCTCGACGTGATCTCGAGGCTCAACTGGGACCTGCACGCCGCGATGCGGCACGGGCACTAGCTTCGCGGAGCTGGCGCTGGTCGGGTGCGGCAGGCAGGCAGCGGCTCCGCGGTGGTTGAGGAGGTCGCTCGGCGACGTCTCGAACCCACCTCAACGAGGGCACCTGCTGACCCACCGCTGGTCGAGCCTGTCGAGACCCCGGCCACGTAGGCACCTGTGTGCCCACCGCTGGTCGAGCCTGTCGAGATCGCGGCAGCCCGCGAGGCG
>JAWWPK010000436.1:0-5125 GCA_033854925.1 Nocardioidaceae bacterium
CCTGGCCCTGGACGGAGAAGGCCGTCTCCGACTGCAGGATCTGGAGCGAGAACGCCGAGACCGTCCACGGCTCCGGCAGCGTGCCGCGGCCCTCCGCGTCCAGCGACAGGTCGACGCTCCGGGAGCCCGAGCGGAACCGCACCATCGTGGGCCGCGAGACCAGAGCGGCCGGGTTGACCTCGATCTGGATCTCGCTGACCGGCCGCTTGTTGAAGAGCTGGACCTGGAGCGTCTCGCCGTCCTTGGTGGGTCGCCAGGTCGTGGCCGGGTCGCCGTCGCGGGCGGCGATCGGACCCTCGGCCACGTCGCCCGGCCGGTCGCCGTCGCTGAACGCGCCCGCCGGCGCCCGCAGCAGCGACGAGGCGTCGACGGTCCGGCGCAGTGAGACGCTCCCACTGATCCGGTAGGTGTCGGCGAACGGGATCGAGAACCGCCGGGCCAGGGTGTCGCCGTCCTCTCCTGGCGAGACCAACAGGTCGTCGCAGGACAGCGCGTTCTCGATGAGGACGCAGGCCGCGCGGTCCGGGTCGCGGTTCATCGTGATCGCGTCGACCGGGATGTCCGGGTCGGGCAACGGCAGGTCGAGGTAGCGCTGGGCCTCCACCCCCGACATCCGCACCTCGGCCAGCGCGTACGTGCCCGGCAGCCCGGAGTCGCTGCCGGCCGCCTCGATCTTCAGGCTGGGAGCACCGGCCACGTCGACGGCGTACGTGCGCGAGGCCCCGGGGCGCGGAGCGTCCTCCACGAGGCGGCGATCGCCGGCCTCGAGGGCCAGCTTCTCGACCGGCGACCCGTCCCGGGGCATCGACACCGTGACGAAGGTGAGGTCCGTGGGTTGTTCGAACGTCACCTGCCAGAACTGCCCGACGGGGTCGATCAGGGGGTTGGAGCGCCACGCGGTGGCCGGGTCGTCGTCGAGCGCGGCGCCGGGGTGCGAGCCGATCTCGAGCGGCACCCGCCCGTCGGCGTACCCCTGCGACGTGCTGGCGATCACCGAGCCGACCCCGCCGGTCCAGGCGGCGGTGGTCTCCCGCTTCTCCTGGTCCGGGTCGAAACGGTGGAAGTGCTCAGGACCGAAGAGCCGGTAGGGGTCGGAGCGGCCCATGGTGGCCGACTCGTTCCAGCGGACCGCGGCGAAGTTGGTCTCGCGGCGTCGGTTGCCGTCGGTGAGCACCTGGCTCTGCTCGTCGCCGGTGGCGTCGCCGGCGAGCACGGAGGTGGTCGCGCGCAGGACCCGCAGTGCCGAGGACAGCCCGGCCCCCGGGTCGCCGAGGGTGACCTTGGGATCGGTGACCAGCGTGGCGGCGGCCGGCGCGCTGACCGAGTAGACGTCGACGGAGCCGACCTCGGTGGTCATGCCGTTGCCTGCGATCAGCCGCACCTGGTCGGGGCCGGTGAGGGTGTACGGCACCGAGCCGACCGTCGGGCCGAACGAGCGGACCAGCTTGATGCCGTCGGACTGGCTCAGCACGCTGCGCACGTACGCCGGGTCGGGGGCACCGGTCTGGAACCGGTCGAGGTCGTTGCGGACCACGAGCGTCCCGACGCCGTTGGCGGCGAGGTAGGACCCGAGGGTGCGGCTGGGCGTGCCCGACTCGATGGTCCGGGTGACCGCGTCCAGGAAGACGACGTTGCCGGGCTGGGCCAGCGGGATCACGTTGCGGACCGCCCACGGGCTCTCGGCCAGCCCCTGCAGCACGTCGTCGTGGGTGTTGCCCCAGGTGTAGACGCCGAAGGCCGAGGGCGGGACCTCGAGCGCGACCGTCCCGTCGTCGTGGTCGGCCAGGTAGCTCGCCACCCGGTACCAGTACGCCGGCACCGCCTCGACGCCCTGCCGCGGCGCGATCCGGTCCTGCGACCACGGCAGCGCCAGCGCCACCAGCGCGAGCACCGCCATCGCGCGCACCGCGAGGATCGCCGCCCGGGTGGGGCCGGTCTCGCCATCCTCGGTGGATGCCAGCGTCGTCCAGCGCGTGCCATGGCTGGGCGCCGGTGCGATGGCAGACTGGGCGTCTTCCGAGCGCTGGTAACGACGCCAGGGTGCGTGCTGGGCGGCGCTGGCGCCGCCAGGGATGGCGGGACCGGCCCCAACACCGGGCGACTCCGGGCTGCGCAGCAGCTTCGGCAGCACCGCCATCGCGTGCGCGAGGCCGAGGACCAGCGGGATGCGCAGCACCACGTCGAACTTGTGCAGGTTCCGCAGCGGCGCCAGCGCACCGTCGAGCGCCTCGGCCCGGTCGGCAGCGAAGAAGCCGGCCAGGTCGCCGGCGTACCCGAACCCGACCAGGACCAGGCCGGTCACCAGGGCGAGGGTGAGGAAGCGTCGGTGCGGGTTGTCGCGCAGGGCGATGCCCACCAGCCCGAGCGCGACCACAGCCGCCGCGTCGAGCATCAGGAACGGCGTCGACACCAGCTGCTGGCCGGCCTGGAAGTCGATGCCGGCGAAGTAGGCGACCCAGTCCGACTCCCCCACCAGGGTGCGGGCCAGGTCGGTCGGGACCGTCGTGACGGTCGCGTTCTCGATGTAGTCCAGGAACGGCACGCTGTAGCGGCCGAGCAGCAGCAACGGGAGCCACCACCACGCGGTGGCCAGCGTCGTGAACAGCGTCCACCAGCCCAGCAGCCGCCACCGGCGGGGGCCGCGGGCGCGGGTGACGATGAAGACGACCCCGAGCGGCAGGACCGCCGCGACCGCGATCGCGTTGACACCGCCGCAGGTCGCCACCACCAGGGCGCTGAGCGCGGCCGCCCTCCGCACCGAGCCGCGTTCGCTGGCGTAGACGAGCGGGAGCAGCACCCACGGCGCCAGCGCCATCGGCCAGAGCTCGACCGAGACCCCGCCGAGCAGGGTGGTCATGCGGGGGGTGAGCACGAACGCGAACGCCGCCAGCACCTGGGTGCTCGGCGTGCCGAGGTCGAGCTTGCGGGCCAGCCGGAGGATCCCGAAGAACGCCGCGCAGAGCAGCAGCGCCCACCACAGCCGTTGGACGACCCACGGCTGGAGCCGGGCCAGCTCGCCCAGGACGAAGAACGGTCCCATCGGCCACGCGTAGCCGTAGGCCTGGTTCTGCAGCTGGCCGAACGCCGCCGACGGGTCCCAGAGCTGCAGGCCGGACGCCAGGAACCGGCGCGGCGCGGTGACCAGGTCGAACTTGGTGTCGGCGACCATCTGGCCCGAGGACTGCGCGAACGCGAACGCGGTGAGGATCGCGGCGTACCCGACCCGGCGGAGCGCGGACGTCGGAAGCGTTGGTGACTGCGACTGTTCCTGCTCGGCCTCGCTGCTCATCGGGCCCGCACCACGATCACGAGGTTCCACGTGAGCAGCTCGCGCAGGACCGGCACCGTGGTCAGGACGTAGCTCCACCGCGGGTTGTAGCGCGGGATCACGTCGAGGACCTCGCCGAGCTGCTGCCGGCGCGCCCAGTCGAGGCCCTGCTTCACGGTGAGCTCGAACAGTGACTCGCCGTACTTGTTCTTGGGTTCGTGCCCGTGCTTGGCGGTGTAGCGCCGGCGGGCGCGAGCGCCGCCGAGGAAGTGCCAGGGCGCGGTCTCGTGGCCGCCCCAGGGTCCGTACCAGGAGGTGTAGGAGATGAACGCGACGCCGCCGGGCCGGGTGACCCGGAGCATCTCCTCGGCCATCCGCCACGGCTCGGGCACGTGCTCGAGCACGTTGGAGGAGTAGCAGAGGTCGACCGCGTCGTCGCGGAACGGCAGCCGCATGCCGTCGCCGACCACGGTGCCGGACGCGATGGTGCCCTGCCCGGAGAGCTCGCCCACGTCGGCGTCGAGCGCCCAGTACGTCGCGCCGGCGGCCTGGAAGGCGTCGCGGAAGAAGCCGGGCCCACCGCCGACGTCGAGCATCGTCGCGCCGGTCAGGTCGAGGTAGCCCGAGAGCTGGCCGACCGAGTCGCGGGCCAGGGCGCCGTAGAACCGGGCGGGGTCGGTCTGCTCGACCCGGAAGTCGGAGAACAGCCGGACCGAGCGGCGTAGGTCAGCTCGCCACGGCGCGCCGGGTCTGAGCGTCACAAGGGCAGGCGACGGAAGAGCGGCCGCGGGACGTGCCGCAGTCCGGACATGACCAGCCGCATCGCGGACGGCACCCAGACCAGCTCCTTGCGGGCGGCCACGCCGGCGACCACGGCGTCCGCGACCTCGTCGGGCCGGACCGAGAGCGGCGCCGCGTCGCGGCCCTCGGTCATCTTGGTGTGCACGAAGCCGGGACGGACGACGAGCACGTGCCCGCCGTGCTCGCGGAGCGCCTCGCCGAGGCCGAGGTAGAAGCCGTCGGCGCCGGCCTTGCTCGCGCCGTAGGCGAAGTTGGAGCGGCGGACCCGCTCGCCGGCGACCGAGGAGAGGAAGACGATCACGCCGTGGCCCTGCTGCCGGACCTGCTGGGCGAGCGCGGCGCCGACGCTGACCGGGCCGACGTAGTTGACCTCCGCGAGCCGGACCGCGGCGGCGTGGTCCTGCCAGGCCTCCTCCTCGTCGCCGAGCACGCCGAAGGCGACAAGGACGACGTCGAGGTCGCCGCCGGCCGCCGCCTGCGCCACCAGCGCCGGGTGGCTGTCGGTGTCGGTGGCCTCGAAGTCGAGCTCCTCGACGGTGTGGCCGAGTGCGGTGAGCCGGGCGGCCGCGTCGGTACGGCGCGGGCCGGGCCGGGCGGCGAGGACGACGCGGATACCGCCGCCGGCGGCGTACTTCTCCGCGACGGCCAGGGCGATGTCGCTGGTGCCGCCGAGGAGCAGCAGTGACTGGGGCTCGCCCAGGGCGTTGAGCATGGTCATCCTCAGAGGTCGGTCGGTGGGGTGGGGTGGTCGGTGGTCAGAGATGCAGGCGCCGGGCCAGGTCGGACTGCAGGACGCCGCCCGGGTCGAGCTCCCGGCGGAGCTTGCGGAACTCCTCGGCCCGCTCGTACATCCTGTCGAAGGTCTCCGGCGAGAGCCGGGAGTCCTTCGCCAGGTAGAGGCGACCGCCGGCCTCGACCACGAGCCGGTCGAGGGTGCGGAACAGCGGACCCAGCGCGGGCCCGGCCGGCAGGTCGAGCGCGAGCGTCCAGCCGGGCATCGGGAACGAGAGCAGCCCGGGGTTGCCGGCGCCGAACCGCTTCAGCACGGCGAGGAAC
>JAWWPK010000437.1:0-3390 GCA_033854925.1 Nocardioidaceae bacterium
GAACTCGGCGCCGGTGACACCCGAGCCCACGACGACCAGGTGCGAGGGGAACTCCGTCAGGTCGTAGAGCTGCCGCCAGTCGAGGATGCGCTCGCCGTCGGGCTCGGCACCTGGGACCACCCGCGGGCTCGCACCCGTCGCGACGAGCACGACGTCGGCCTCCACCAGCTCCTCGCCGCCGTCGTTCAGGATGACCTCGACCCGGCCGGAGCCCTTCATGCAGGCGCTGCCGTGCAAGATCCGAACGCCCTCGCGACCCAGCCGCCTGGTGATGTCGGCGGACTGCAGCAGGGCCAGGGCCTTGACCCTGGCGTGCACCTCGGAGACCGAAGCGGTCACCGCCCCCGCCCCGTGCACGCCGACCCGCTCGGCCTGCTCCATCGAGGTCATGACCTCGCTGGTGGCGATGAACGTCTTCGACGGGACGCAGTCGGCAAGCACGCACATGCCGCCGACGCCGTCCCGGTCGATGAGCGTGACCTCGGCCCCGAGCTGCACGGCCACCAGAGCGGCTTCGTAGCCGGCCGGTCCGCCGCCGACGATCCCTATGCGTGTCACGCGGCCATCGTCCCATCTGTCCACGGATAGTCTCCCGCGCATGGCGCTCTACGCGGCGTACGGCAGCAACTGCGACCCGGCGCAGATGCTCCAGCGCTGCCCGCACTCACCGAACGCCGGCACCGGCTGGGTGGAGGGCTGGCGCCTGACCTTCGGCGGCGAGGACCTGGGCTGGGACGGTGCGCTCGCGACGCTCGTCGAGTCGCCCGGCGCGCACGTCTTCGTGGCCCTCTACGACCTCACCGAGTACGACGCCCGCGAGCTCGACGCCTGGGAGGGTGCCGACACCGGGCTCTACCGCAAGATCAAGGTCCGGGTGCACACGCTCGACGGTGACCCGCTCGCCTGGGTCTACGTCCTTGACGGCTACGAGGGCGGGCTGCCATCGGCGCGCTACCTCGGCGTGCTCGCCGACGCGGCCGAGGCGGCTGGAGCGCCCAGCGACTATGTCGCCGAGCTCCGCTCGCGCCCGTGCAGCTCGTCCGCGCTCTGAGCCGGCGCATCCGCGGGAACCGACAGCGGCTCGGTACGACGGCGCCTTCCCTCCACCGAGACCACGACCGCCACCGCGATCACCGTCAGGCCACCGCCGAGCAGTGATGTCGGGGTGATCCGCTCATTGACGAACACCGCACCGAGCAGGACGGCCACGACCGGGTTGACGTAGGCGTAGGTCGCCACCTTGGAGACCGGGGCCACCCCGAGCAGCCAGGAGTACGCCGTGAACGCGACAACCGAGCCGAAGACGCACAGGTAGGCCAGCGCGAGCCATGACGAACGCGTCACGTGGGACAGGTCGACCGACTCCGAACGCAGGCCCCCGAGCAGGGCCAGGCCGACGGCACCACCAGTCATCTCGACGACCGAGGTGACCAGCGGCTCCTTCGGCAGTTCGAGCCGGGTTGCCAGGTATGACCCGATCGACCACAGCAGGCTGGACACGAGGACGATCGCGGCGGTGCCGACCTTCACGTCGTGCGGACGAGCGCCCGGTCCGAGCAGGACAGCGAGGCCGACGAACCCGATGGCCACACCCACGAGAGTGCGCAGAGCAGGCCGATCCCGGTCGGCCATGCGGAGCAGGACGACGTAGAGGGGGACGACGGCGACGAGCAGCGCCGCAAGTCCCGACGGCAGTCCGCGTTGCTCGGCCAGCACCACCCCGCCGTTGCCGCCTACGAGCAGCAGCACGCCGATCGTGAACGCGTTGAGGTACTGCCGGCGGCTCGCCAGCAGAGCCCGCCGGCCCTTGCGCACCAGCAGGTACGTCGCCAGGACGAGCAACGCGCCGGTGAAGCGGGCCGAGGCCGAGAGCAACGGCGGCAAGGTCTCAACGGTGTAGCGGATCGCGAGGTAGGTGGATCCCCAGACCACGTAGACCAGCCCGAGGGCAGTCCAGATCTTCCACCCCGCCGCGGGGGCCGCGGTGGGGGCCATGACCTCACACTAGGTGTGCACCGCCAGCGCTTTTCAGGAGGTGCTGAGGGCCGCCACGGCAGCTGTGACCAGCACCCGGACGGCGACACCGAGGCAGGCCTCGTCGACGTCGAACAGGCCCTGGTGCAGGTCCACAGGACGTTCCAGCCCGGGCGGCTTCACCCCCAGCCGGGCCATCGAGCCGGGCACGTGGTCGAGGTACCACGCGAAGTCCTCGCCGCCGAGCGACTGCACGGTCGGGACAGCCGCACCCTGGCCGAGCGCTGTCTTGACCGCCGCCGTCAGCAGCGACGTGGCCGCTGGGTCGTTGACGACCGGTGGTACGCCGCGCTCGTAGGTGACGTCTGCCCGCGCGCCGTACGGCGACGCGAGGCCCTCCACGACCCGGCGCACGAGGTCAGGGGCGCTCTGCCAGGCCGCTTTGTCGAGGACCCGCAGCGTCCCCTGCAGCACGCCCTCGCGCGGGATCGCGTTGCGCGCGACCCCGGCCGAGACGTGACCCCAGACGAGGCAGAGACCGGCCCGCGGATCGACGAGCCGGGACAGCGCGTCGGGCAGTCCCGTCGCCACCGTGGCCAGCGCGTGGATCAGGTCGACCGTGTTGTGCGGCCGTGACGTGTGACCGCCGGGACCGGACAGCCGCACCTCGACGGTGTCGGCCGCCGCCGTGAGCGGACCCGACTTCAGCCCGACGCGGCCGACCTCCAGAGCGGGGTCGCAGTGCAGCGCGAAGATCGCGCTGGCGTCCTCCATCCAGCCCTGCGCGATGACGTCGAGCGCACCACCCGGCATCACCTCCTCAGCCGGTTGGAAGACCAGGCGGATGCGGCCGGGCAGCCGGTCTGCCGCTGCCGCGAGCGCCAGCCCGACACCGATCAGCGCACTGGTGTGGACGTCGTGACCGCAGGCGTGGCACCGCCCCGGGAGCTGCGACCGGTACGGGACGTCCTTCTCGTCGGCCAGTGGCAGTGCGTCGATGTCGGCGCGGAGCATGACCAGAGGCCCGTCGCCGGACCCGACGTCGCAGACGAGACCGGTGCCGGCCTCCAGGACCTTGGGCGACAGACCGGCGCCCTCGAGGTGGCCGGCGATGAGCGCAGTCGTCGCGTACTCCTGGCGCCCGAGCTCAGGGTTGGCGTGCAGCGCCCGGCGGATCGAGGAGAGCTCACCCTCGTGCTCGTCCAGCCAGGCGGACGCGATCGCCGGCCCGATCTCCGTCATGACGACGCGCCGGCCGCCGCGGGTCGTCCGATGGCGGTCGCCGGCTGAAGCGTCGGCAGCTCGGTCCGCTGGCCGGTCGCGAACTCCTGGATCAGGCTGTCGACCACGGCGGTCAGGTCGCCGCCGCTCGCGGCTGCAACGGCACGCTGGCGCTGGTAGGACGCGCCGTGCTCG
>JAWWPK010000438.1:0-5328 GCA_033854925.1 Nocardioidaceae bacterium
TCCGTGAGGGCAAGGTCGGCACCAGGCCGGCCGGCTTCCAGGAGATCTGGGCCGGCTGAGCCCAGCCTCGAGCCCCCGTTAGCCTCGTGGGCATGGTGGGGGAGGGTGCGTGGTCCGACCGCAACACCCACCACTGGGACGACTGGTCACTGCCGTCGCTCCTGGAGGCCAAGGCCGGCCGCGTGGTGAGCCTGGTCGTGCCGGCGCGCAACGAGGCCGCGACCGTCGGTGACGTCGTCACCCGGGTGCGCGAGGCGCTCGTGGACACCGTGGCGCTGCTCGACGAGATAGTGGTGATCGACTCCGACTCCACCGATGCGACCTACGACGTCGCGACCGACGCGGGCGCGGTCGTGCACCGTGCGGCGGAGATCCGGCCCGAGCTCGGCACCGTGCCGGGCAAGGGCGAGGCGATGTGGAAGTCGTTGTTCGTCACCAAGGGCGACGTCATCGTCTTCATGGACGCCGACCTGCTCGACTGGGACACGCACTTCGTGCCGGGTCTGCTCGGGCCGCTGCTCACCCGCCCCGAGGTGCAGCTGGTCAAGGGCTTCTACGAGCGGCCCTTCACGTCCGGCGACGTCGTGGTGCCGTTCGAGGGCGGCCGGGTCACCGAGCTGGTCGCTCGGCCGTTGATCCGGCTGCTCTTCCCCGAGCTCGGGGGGCTGCACCAGCCGTTGGCGGGGGAGTGGGCGATCCGGCGCTCCCTCTTCGAGACGCTCCACGTCCCGACCGGCTACGCGGTCGAGCTGGCCGCGCTGGTCGACACGGTCCGGGCGCACGGCCTCGACGCCCTGGCCCAGGTCGACCTCGGCACCCGCGCGCACCGGCACCAGAGCCTGAGCGACCTCAGCGGCATGGCGACCCAGATCCTGGCCGCGGCACTCGCGCGGGCCGGCGTACCGACGCACGGTGAGCCCGAGCCGGAGCGTCCGCCAGCGGTGCACGCATGAACTTGCGGTTGGGGCGCTTCGAGTTCGGCGACGACGCCACGCTGATGATGGCGATCGTCAACCGGACCCCCGACTCGTTCTTCGACAAGGGCGCGACCTGGGACGAGGACAAGGCCTTCGACCGGGTTGCCCTGGTCGCCGCCGAGGGTGCCGAGATCGTCGACATCGGCGGGATCAAGGCTGCGCCGGGCGCCGAGATCGGCGAGGAGGAGGAGAAGGCGCGGGTCGTCGACTTCGTGGCGCGGGTGCGCGAGTCCTTCCCGGACCTCGTCATCTCGGTGGACACCTGGCGGGCCGCCGTCGGCGACGCGGTCTGCGCGGCCGGCGCCGACGTCCTCAACGACGCCTGGGGCGGCGCCGACCCCGAGCTGGTCGACGCCGCGGCCCAGCACGGCGCGGCCATCGTCTGCACGCACACCGGCGGCGCGACGCCGCGCACCCGCCCCTACCGGATCGAGTACGACGACGTGGTGCGCGCCGCGATCGACGACACCGTCGCCTACGCCGAGCGCGCACTCGCCGCGGGCGTCGCCAGGGAGTCGATCGTGATCGACCCGGCCCACGACTTCGGCAAGAACACCTTCCACTCCCTCGAGCTCACCCGCCGGCTCGGCGAGATGGTCGACACCGGCTGGCCGGTGCTGGTCTCGCTGTCCAACAAGGACTTCGTCGGCGAGACCCTCGACCTGCCGGTCGGCGAGCGGCTCACCGGCACGCTCGCGGCCACCGCGGTGTGCGCGCTGGCCGGTGCCCGCATCTACCGCGTCCACCAGGTCGTCGAGACCCGGCAGACCGTCGACATGGTGCGCACCATCGCCGGCCTGCGGCTGCCGAGGCGCGCGATCCGGGGGCTGCAGTGACCCGCGTGGTGCTGGTCCCGGGCGTGCTCGCCCTGCTTCCGGAGTACGCCGGCCTGGAGGATCCGGTCGCCGAGCTGCGTGCTGCCGCCGTGGCGGCCGTGGGCTGGCTGGGTCGTGAGGTCACGGTGCTCGCGGACGGCCAGGGTGTGCGCGTGGCGTCGCACCTCCTCGAGGCGACGGAGCGCAGCGGGACCGGGGCGTCGTACCTCGTGGTCGGCAACGGCTCGGCGATGCGCACCGAGAAGGCGCCGGGCCACTTCGACGAGCGAGCCGAGGCGTTCGACGCCGCGCTGGGCGCGTCGCTGCGCGCGGGCCGCCCCGCCGTCGACGTGGCCCTTGCCCGGGAGCTGTGGGCGAGCGTGGACGCGATCGTCGAGCTGGCCGAGCTGGACGACCTGGGCGAGGTGCAGGTCGACTACGACGACGCGCCGTACGGCGTGCAGTACTGGGTGGTGCGATGGACTTCGTGACGATGGGCGAGCTGAGCGATGCCGACCTGGACGAGCGGTACGCCGTCCCGTCCCGGCCCTGGCTGCGGGTCAACATGATCAGCACCGTCGACGGTGCCGCGACCGGCCCGGGCGGGAAGAGCGGCGGCATCAACAACGCGGCTGACAAGCGGGTCTTCGACACCCTGCGCCGGCTCTGCGACTGCGTGGTGGTCGGCGCGGGGACGGCTCGGGACGAGGGCTACCGGCACTTCGCGAAGCCGCTGGTCCTGGTCAGCCGGCGCGGCGAGGTCCCGTCCCGGTTGCGAGACGCCCCGCCCGGCTCGGTGCTGATGGCGACCTGTGCGGCGGCGGAGCAGCTCGAGGAGACCCGCGCGCTCCTGGGCGACGACCAGGTCATGGTCCTCGGTCAGCGCCGCGTCGGCCTCGCCGAGCTCAAGAGCACCCTCATCGACCGCGGCTTCACGAGCCTGCTCAGCGAGGGCGGTCCACAGCTCCTCCGCGGACTGCTCGCGGAGGGCGTCGTCGACGAGCTCAACCTGACCGTGGTTCCTCGTCTGCTGGCGGGCGAGCATCCCCGGATCACCAACGGCGCGCCGGTGGACCTGTCCCTCACCCTCGCCCTGCTGCTCGAGGACGAAGGGACGCTACTGGGCCGCTGGCTGACCTAGGACCCGGTCGGACTGCTCACCTGCGGGCTCGTCCCCGCTGCCCCCACGGGGCGGAAGGGTGAACTCGAACGCGTTGCCGGCGCGGTCATAGCGGACGGTGCCGTGGTGAGCACGCACCAGGTCGCTGACCACGGAGAGGCCGAGCCCGGAGCCACCGGTGGCGGTCGCGACGCCCTGGCTGTAGCGCTCGAAGAGCCGCGGGACGAACGTCGCCGGCACGCCGGGCCCCGCGTCGGAGACGCTGATCCTGACGCCGTCCGGGAAGGCCGGGTCGAGGGCGGCGGCGATCCGCACCGGTTCGGCACCGTGCTTCTGGGCGTTGCGCACCAGGTTGGCCAGGATCTGCTGGAGCCGCAGCGGGTCGGCGTACGCCGCGAGGCCCGGTGGGCAGTCCAGCTCGAGGTCGAGATCGGGGAAGCAGATGGCGCACTCCACGAGCTGCTGGTTGAGGTCGAGCAGCTCTGGGGTGACCACGAGGTCCCCGTGCTCCAGCGTGGCCACGGCGAGAAGGTCCTCGGTGAGCAGGGTGAGCCGGCGGGTGAGCATCCAGGACCGCTCGAGCATCCGCCTGGCGAGGGCGCTCTCGAGGTCGTCGTCCCGGAGCAGCTCGAGGTAGCCCTGCAGCCCGGCGAGCGGCGTACGCATGTCGTGGCTCACCACCGCGGTGACGTGGTCGCGCAGCCGGGTGGCCTCGACCAGCTCGGCGTTGCGCTCCTCGAGGCGCCGTGCGGTGTCGCTGGTGCGTTCGTACACCGCGGCGCTCTCCCGCAGGATCGCCAGCATCACGAAGGCCGATGCCGCCAGCCCCAGGAACCGGGCGAGGTAGTAGGCGAGCGTGAACCGGTCCTCATAGAGCGCGGTCAGCCAGACGTCGCCGAGGAAGGCCACTGACGCGACCACGGCCCACGACTCGACGCCGTGTCTGCTCCGCCGCCTGGTCACGCCCCAGACGGCCACCGCCACGGCGATGAGGTTCAGGATGATGACCGAGGTGATCCCGGCCCGGTCCAGTCGGTTGGCGGTGCCGGCGGTGATGGTCGGGAGCCGTTCCGGCGCGTTCGCGATGAGGAGGGAGACGAGGAGGGTGACCACCGCGACGGAGATCCACGAGACGCTCGCACGCACCGCCCGGCCGTCCATGGCCTGGAACCTGCGTTCAATGCTGGCCGGCCACGGGGCGAGTGCCAGCGCGATCAGGACCGGCGGCACGACGTGCAGTGACACCCAGAGCCACTGGAGGCTGTTGTTGTCCGCGGCGAAGGTCGGGTGCAGGCTGAAGATGCCGGGGACGCTCACCGCGATCTGCATCGCGGCTCCCGCGGACCACAGGTAGGCCCACGAGAGCGCCACGAGCCGCGCTGACCCCCTGGTGCGGTACTGACTGAACAGCAGGAGCACGGTCAGGAGGTCACAGCCGACGAGGAGGGCCAGCCACAGCGGCGAGAACCCTGGGATCGCCGGCAGCGCGGTGGCGCGCCAGGGCAGCGCCAGCAGGATCATCGCCGGAATGGTCGCGGCGATGACCAAGGGCGCCCGACCTCTCCAGGTCGAGTGCCCGACGCCCTCCAACGTCGTCACGCTCTCCAGTGTCAGGTCAACTGAGGCCGTTGCGACCGCGGCGCGGGCAATTGTCGGCCGCGGCACGGAAAATGACCCCAACGGACTAGTACTGGCCCCCGCCTGCGCCCCGGCCCGGCGCCAGCGAGAATGGCCGGATGCGCCGCGGACGGACCAGCCTCATCGTCGGAGTGCTGCTGGCCGCCGGATCCGCCGCACCCGCCGCCGCACCCGCCGCCTGGGCCGGACTGGTCGCGTCGAATCCGGCGGTGGCCGCGGCCGCGCCCGGTCACACCCTGGTCGTGACGGGCACCGGAGTCGGCAGCTACCCGGCGTTCGATCCCGGGATCGAGCGGTACGCCGTCACGACCACGGCCGCGACCGGTGGCACGATCACCGTGCACGCCACTACCACCGACCCCGCAGGCGTGGTCCGCGTCAACGGCCGGGTGGCTCCCGGTGGCACCGCCACCGTCACCGGGCTGGCCGACGGAGACGAGGTCTCGGTGTTCATCGAGGACTCGGCCGGTTTCGAGGTGCACGCGCTGGTCTACCTGCCGGCCGGGTTCCCGACCCTCGAGGTCACCCAGTCGGGGTCGGGGCTGGCGCCCGGCGTGATCGGGCTCACCCTGAACACGATCATCGGCGCCGGGCCGAGGTACGTCACCACCGTGGACCGCAACGGCGTCCCCACCCACGTCCGAACGGCGCCGGACGCCTACGACCTCAAGGACGAACCGGACGGGAGCATCACCTACCAGGAGCCGACCACGACGCCGGGGAGAGACGGCGAAGCCGTGGTCGTGCTCGACGCCCAGTGGCACGTGGTCACCCGCCT
>JAWWPK010000439.1:0-13923 GCA_033854925.1 Nocardioidaceae bacterium
GGCCACGCAGGGCCAGGTGAAGGTGTCGATCTTCGTCGAGGTGGAGGGCGCCGGCGACTACCTGCCGCCGTACTCCGGGAACCTCGACATCATGACCGCCGCCGCCACGCGCGTCGGCGAGAACATCGCGAGGGCACTGTGACGACCTCTGGCATGACCAGCGACATCGACATCCTGACCCGCACGTGGTCCGGCACCCACGGTGACGAGCCGTGGGGCAAGCTCGACCTCCGGCTCACCGACACCTGCCTGCGCGACGGGTCGCACCACAAGCGGCACCAGTTCACCGCCCAGGAGTGCCACGACATCGTCGAGGCGCTGGATGCCTCCGGCGTACCGGTCATCGAGGTGACCCACGGCGACGGGCTCGGCGGGTCGTCGTTCAACTACGGATTCTCGAGGACCCCCGAGCAGGAGCTCATCAAGATCGCGGCCGAGACCGCGAAGCGCGCCAAGATCGCGTTCCTGATGCTCCCGGGCGTCGGCACCAAGGACGACATCCGGGCCGCCCAGGACAACGGCGGCCAGATCTGCCGGATCGCCACGCACTGCACCGAGGCGGACGTCTCGATCCAGCACTTCGGCCTGGCCCGCGAGCTCGGCCTCGAGACGGTCGGCTTCCTGATGATGAGCCACACCCAGCCGCCGGAGGTGCTGGCGAAGCAGGCGCGGATCATGGTCGACGCCGGCTGCCAGTGCGTCTACGTCGTCGACTCGGCCGGCGCCCTGATCATGGAGCAGACCGCCGATCGGGTGTCCGCGCTGGTCGCCGAGATCGGTGACGTCGCCGACGTCGGCTTCCACGGCCACGAGAACCTCGGCCTCGGTGTCGCGAACACGATCATCGCCGCGCGCGCCGGTGCCACCCAGATCGACGGCTCGGTCCGCCGCTTCGGCGCCGGTGCCGGCAACACCCCGCTGGAAGCGTTCATCGGCGTCTGCGACAAGCTCGGCTGGACCACGGGCGTCGACTTCCTGCAGATCGTGGACGCGTCCGAGGACGTCATCAAGCCCGCGATGCCCGAGGAGTGCCAGCTCGACCGGATGACTCTGATGATGGGCTACGCCGGCGTCTACTCGTCGTTCCTCAAGCACGCCGGCAACGCCGCCGACCGCTACGGCGTCTCCGGCGCCAAGATCCTGCTCGAGGCCGGCCGGCGCAAGCTGATCGGCGGCCAGGAGGACCAGCTGATCGACATCGCGCTGATGCTGAAGGCCGAGAACGAGAAGGAAGCGGCCAACTCCTAGTCGCCGCTGAGGGCGACCACGGACAGCTGGTTGCCCAAGATGCCCGTCGCGCCCTGGAACTGCTGGCAGGTCAGGTCGACCTTGTGCGAGCCGGCCGCCAGGGGCTCGGTGATCGTGTTCAGGGCCAGTCCGAGCTCCGGAGACACGCTCCCCCCGGCGAACGCGCTGCCTCCCCAGCCGACGACCTGGTCGCGACCGATCGGGACTTCGTCGACCTCGAGCCGGCACCTGGCGAACTGGTTGCTGCTGGCTGAGCCACCGACGGCGACCTCCGCGGTGCCGATGACCAGGAGGCGCTGCGCACGCGGCAGGACAAGGACCACAGTCGAGCAGTCGCCGTAGACGTTCGTGATCGCGCATGAGGCGCTGCTGGCGCCGCGACCCAGCGTGAGCTGTCCGAGTGACGCCCCGCCCACCGCAGCGGCGTTCGGGACCGTGGCGAGCGTGCTCTCGTCGACGTCGGCTCCGGTCACCTTCGAGTCTTTGAGGTCCTTGCCGGTGAGCGAGGAGTTCTTGACGTCCTTGCCGGTCAGGGAGCTGTTCTTGACGTCCTTGCCGGTGACGACGAGGGCCGCGTATCCGGCTCCGGTCACCGCCACCATCAGCGCCAGAACGGCGATGACCAGGCTCATCCAGGTGACCGGGCTCGTGCGCGTGGTGCGTGGCTCCATCGGGTCGCCTCCGAAGGCAGGAAATTGGAAGGTTCGCAGCGTACTCAGGGTGGCGCGCGACGCCGTCGAAGCGATAGCGTGACAACGTGTCGCAGACATCTCGGAGGGTCACGCTGCGGGTCCCGGAGCCGACCGCATCGGTCCGTGAGGGTTCGGGGGAGCCGCTGCTCCTGATCCACCCGTTCATGCTCAGCCACGAGGTCTGGGCGGACGTCGTACCCACCCTCGCTGAGGAGTTCGACGTCGTCGCGGCCACGCTGCCCGGCCACTGGGGCGGCCCGGCGCTGCGGCGGCGTGACGTCTCGCTCGACGCCTTCGCCGACGGCCTCGAGGAGCTGCTCGACGACCTCGGCTGGGAGACCTGCCACGTGGCCGGCAACTCGATCGGCGGCTGGCTGGCGCTGGAGCTGGCTCAGCGCGGCCGCGCTCGATCGGTGGTGGCGATCGCACCGGCCGGCGGCTGGAAGCGGCTCTCGTGGACCCAGCTGGTGGTCGGGCTCAAGTTCCTGATGCTCGCGCCGCTCGCCTTCCTCGGCCGGGCGATCGGCGACCTGGCCCGGACCGCGCGTCCGCTGATCCGGCTGGCCCTGCGGGTCGTCAGCGTCGACCCGGCGCGGATGCCCCGGAGCCAGCAGGACGCCTTCGTCAGGGCGGCCACGCACTGCTCGGCGTTCCTCCCCTATTTCTGGTCCGACCTCCGCCGCGGCGGCATCCGTGACCTCGGTCGGATCGACGTCCCCATCCGGCTCGTCCTCTGCGAGGACGACTGGCTGCTCCCACCCGAGCGGCACGGCGCGATGTTCCGCGACCAGCTCCCCGACGCCGACGTCGTCGAGCTGCCCGGCGCCGGCCACGTCCCGATGTACGACGACCCGGCCGGCATCGCCCGGCTGATCGCCGAGCACGTGGGCCTGTGGAAGAGCTCAGCGAGCGACGGCGAGTCCGTGTCAGCCTGACTGAGTGGCGGCGACCTCTTCAGTCTCACCGGTCGAGCGACTGACCGAGCTCGGGGGAATCGCGACGCGTGGAGCCCTGCTCCGAGCCTGCGAGCGCGCAGACCTTGATCGAGCGCTCGAGGCCGGTGACATCGTGCGGATCGCCCGCGGTCGATACGCCCTCCCTGTTGCCGACGAGGCAAGGGTCGCCGCGGTCAAGGCTGGCGGCGTGCTGTGCCTCACCAGCGCAGCGCTCCACCACGGCTGGGCCGTCAAGACCGTGCCGGACCGGCCGCACGTCATGGTGAGTCGGGGTCAGCGGGTTGATCGCAAGGACAGGACTCGCCGGCTCCTCTTCGGTGAGCTGGGCGCCGAGGACGTCCGGGACGGGGTGACCACCGAGGAGGTCACGCTGTCCCACTGTCTTCGTCGGCTGCCATTCGACGAAGCTCTGGCCGTCGCGGACTCCGCAATGCGCTCGGGTGTGCCGCGTTCCCTGTTACTTCGGGTGGCGGAGGCTGCGTCCGGGCCAGGTTCAGCACAAATGCGGCGCGTCGCCCGACTTGCCAGCCCGAAAGCGGCCAACCCTTTCGAGTCCCTCCTTCGGGCCATCGCCGATGACGTCCAAGGCCTCGCCGTTCTTCCGCAGGTCCTGATTCGGGAGCCTGAGATCGTCGCTCGTCCGGACCTTGTCGACGAGCGGCTCCACATCGTGCTGGAGGCGGACTCGTTCGAGTGGCACGGGGGCCGCGTTCAGCTCCGTCTCGATGCTCGCCGCTACAACCTCTTGGTGGTCAACGGCTGGTGGGTACTCCGGTTTGCCTACGAGCACGTGATGTTCGACCCCGACTACGTACGTGAGGTGCTCGTGGCGATGGTGGCGCTCGCCGAACGTATGAACGATCGGCCTGGGAGGGCCTGAAAGCGCGCACTTGGAGGTGATCTTTCAGTAGTTCGGCGGCCAACCCCGCCTAGGGTCGATTCCGTGACGGATCCCAAGGAGACCCTGGTCGAGTACCTGCAGTCCGCCCGCGACGCGATGGTGTGGAAGGTCGAGGGGCTGAGCGAGTACGACGCGCGAAGGCCGCTCACGCCGACCGGCACCAACCTGCTGGGGCTGGTCAAGCACCTGGCCAGCGTCGAGCTGGGCTACTTCGGGGACACCTTCGGCCGGCCGAGCGGCATCGACCTGCCGTGGCACTCCGACGACGCCGATCCCAACGACGACCTCTACCTGACCGCCGACGAGACGCGCGACTGGGTGCTCGACCTCTACCGGGCCGCCTGGGCGCACGCAGCGACGACTTTCGAGGAGTGCGACCTGGACACCGTGGGCCGGGTGCCGTGGTGGGGCGACCGGGGTGAGGTCACCCTCCACCAGATCCTGGTGCACATGGTCTCGGAGACCAATCGGCACGCCGGTCACGCCGACATCCTGCGCGAGGGCATCGATGGCGCCGCCGGCCGCAAGCCGGGAGACCTCAACATGGACGAGAGCTACGACTGGCCCGCCCACGTGGCCCGGGTCGAGGAGGCAGCCCGGTCAGCCGCCCACCTAGCTGCCGAGTGACCAGGTGACCCCGCCGTCGACCGTGATCACCTCACCGGTCACGTACGACGCGTCGGGGGAGCAGAGCCAGGCGACGGCCTCGCCGATCTCCTCCGGCTCGGCCCGGCGCCCGAGCGGCACCATCCCCTCGACCGTGGCGACCAGCTCCGGGGTCTCGCCCCCCATGGCGTCGAGGGCGGCGTCGTGCATCGGCGTGAGCACGAACCCCGGGCGGATCCCGTTCACGCGGACCTCCGGCGCTGCCTCGACCGCGGCCACTCTGGTCATCATGTCGATGGCCGCCTTGCTCGAGCAGTAGAGGGAGGCCTCCGGCTCGGGCACGGTGGCGTTGACCGACGAGATGTTCACGATCGCGCCTCCGCTCCCGGCCATCGCCTGGAGCTCGTGCACCAGGCAGAGGAAGATGCCCCGCTGGTTGGTGCCGATGGTGAGGTCGAAGTCCTCGCCGGACAGCTCCCGGATCGGCCCCAGCCGCCCGAGAGTGCCTGCGTTGTTGACGGCGATGTCCAGCCCGCCGAACCGGTCGACCGTCGCCGCGACCATGGCCCGGACGTCCTCCTCGTTCGACACGTCGCAGACCAGCGGTAGGGCCGTGCCGCCGGCGGCCTCGACCAGAGCGGCCGTCTCGGCGACGTTGGCCTCCCGCCGCCCGGACACGGCCACCGTGGCGCCGTACCGCGCCAGCACCAGCGCCGTCCCGCGGCCGATGCCCGTCCCTGCGCCGGTCACGAGGGCCACCTTGCCGCTGAAGTCGATGCTCACCGGCGGACCGTAACCCAGCCTTGACGCGGGATGATCGACACCGACTAGAACGTGTTCTAGTATTGAGGCGCACCACACGAGGAGGAGAGAGCAATGTCCCAGGCTGCGGCTCAGTCAGTTCTTGGCGGGGTCCGAGACCTGCTGCCCACGTTCCGTGACCGGGCTGACGAGGCCGAGCGCCTGCGCGTCGTCCCCGAGGCGTCGATCAAGGAGCTGGAGGAGGTCGGGTTCTTCCGGCTCCTGCAGCCCCACCGATTCGACGGCCTCGAGGCCGATCCGGTCACGTTCTACACAGCAGTCCGCGACATCGCCAGCGCGTGCGGCTCGACCGGCTGGGTGTCCAGCGTGGTCGGGGTGCACCCGTGGCAGGTGGCGCTGTTCGCGGACGAAGCGCAGCAGGCGGTCTGGGGCGAGGACACCAACACGCGGCTGAGCTCGTCGTACGCGCCGACGGGCAAGGCCACGGTGACCGAGGGCGGTTACACGCTCAGTGGCAAGTGGAGCTTCAGCTCCGGCTGCGACCACTGCACCTGGGTGCTGCTAGGCGGTCTGGTCTTCAACGAGGACGGCAACGTCGTCGACTTCAAGACCTTCATGGTTCCGCGCAAGGACTACACGATCAACGACGTCTGGCACATGATCGGGCTGTCCGGCACCGGCTCCAACGACATCGTGGTGGACGACGTGTTCATCCCCGAGGCGTTCACGCTCAGCATGGGCGAGACCGGCCAGTGCAAGGGCCCCGGCCAGGAGCAGAACACCTCCGACCTCTACAAGCTGCCGTTCCACTCGATCTTCACCGGCACGATCACCACGCCGATCATCGGCATGGCGATGGGCGCCTACGACGAGCACGTCGAGATGCAGCAGAAGCGCACCCGTGCGGCGTACCTCGGCGAGAAGGCCTCCCTCGACCCGTTCGCCGCCGTGCGCATCGCCAGGGCCTCGAGCGAGATCGACGCGGCGTGGGCCCTGCTGGTCAACAACATCCGCGAGGAGCAGGAGTACGTCGAGAAGGGCGAGCAGATCCCGCTCAAGACCCGGCTCAAGGTACGCCGTGACCAGGTGCTCGGCTCCCAGCGCGCGATCGACGCGATCGACT
Organism: Nocardioidaceae bacterium; assembly: GCA_033854925.1. Classification (GTDB taxonomy): domain Bacteria; phylum Actinomycetota; class Actinomycetes; order Propionibacteriales; family Nocardioidaceae; genus Nocardioides. The sequence goes on from JAWWPK010000439.1 coordinate 6,289, forward strand.
CCCTGTTCGAGGCCTCCGGTGGCCGGGCGCTGACCGAGGGCACGGCGCTGCAGCGAGCCTGGCGGGACGCCCACGCCGGCCGGGTGCACGCCGCCAACGACCCCGAGCGGGCGCTGCAGATGTACGGCGCCCACGAGTTCGGCCACAAGATCGACCCCGGGATGTACTGAGTGACGTCGTTCGCCAAGGAGGACGTCCGCCGCTCCGCGAAGGCGAAGGACCTCACCCTCAACTACTACGAGGCCGGGCCGCAGAGCCCGACCGGGGTCGGTGGCGACCTGCCGCTGGTGATGCTGCACGGCGGCGGCCCCGGCGCATCCTCGTGGTCGAACTTCGGCTCCGCGCTGCCCCGCTTCGCCGCGTCGTTCCGCACCCTGCTGGTCGACCAGCCCGGGTTCGGCGGCTCCGACAAGCCGCCGGTGGTGGGCAACTACTTCCGCTTCTCCGCGGACCACGTCGTCGCCATGCTCGACGAGCTCGGCATCGAGCGCGTGCACCTGCTCGGCAACAGCCTCGGCGGCGGCACGGCGACCCGGCTCGCCATCGAGCATCCCGACCGCGTCGGCCGGCTGGTCCTGATGGGTCCGGGCGGGCTGTCCCTCAACCTGTTCCACGCCGACCCCACCGAGGGCGTCAGGCGGCTGATGGAGTTCAACCAGGACCCGACCCGCGAGGCGCTCCGCGCGTTCATCTCGACCATGGTGGTCAACCAGGACCTGGTCACCGACGAGCTCGTCGAGGAGAGGTACGCCGACGCCACCGCGCCCGGCGCCCGCGAGGCGATGATCTCGATGGGGATGTCGTTCTTCGACCCGGTCAGCGCCGAGGACGGCATGCTCTGGCGTGACGCCCACAAGATCCGCAAGCACACCCTGCTCACGTGGGGCCGCGAGGACCGCGTCAACCCGCTCGACGGTGCGCTCGTCGCGCTCAAGGCGATCCCGCGCGCCACCCTGCATGTCTTCCCGAACTGTGGGCACTGGGCCCAGATCGAGGCCGCCGACGAGTTCGCGGAAGTGGCGACCAGCTTCCTGGCCCGGCACCGTGAACGTCCGAGGGGAGAGCGCTCGTGACCATCGACATCAAGAGCATGGGCTACGTCCGCGTCGCCTCGACCGACCCCGAGCAGTGGAAGCAGTTCGCCGGCAAGGTGCTCGGCCTGGCCGAGGGGCGCGGCCCGAACCCGGCGAACCAGTACTGGCGGATCGACCAGGTCTCCGCCCGGCTCGTCGTCTTCCCCTCCGACGTCGACCAGCTCGACTGCGTCGGCTGGGAGCTCGCCGACCACTCGGCCCTCCAGGAGGCGCGCGAGCACCTCGAGAAGGCCGGCGTCGCGGTCGAGGAGGGCACCAAGGACGAGCTCGACGAGCGCCGGGTGCAGGAGCTGGTTCGCTTCCGCGACCCGTTCGACAACGTCTTCGAGCTGTTCCACGGCATCACCTACGAGTCCCGGCCGGTCGTGCCGCCGTACGCCGCGACGTTCGTCACCGGCGACCAGGGCATGGGCCACATCGTGCTGCCGGTGACCGACGACGTACAGGCGCTCGAGTTCTACCGCGACACCCTCGGCTTCCGGCTCCGCGACTCGATGAGCATGCCCGGCGAGTTCGTCGGCAAGGAGCCCGGCTCGAAGGTCTGGCTGCGCTTCCTCGGGGTCAACCCGCGGCATCACAGCCTCGCGTTCCTGCCGATGCCCAACCCCAGCAAGTGCGTGCACATCATGCTCGAGGTCGACGAGCTCGACCACGTGGGCCGGGCGCTGGAGCGGGTGCGCAAGCACCAGGCACCGCTGTCCGCGACGCTGGGCCGGCACATGAACGACGAGATGATCTCGTTCTACGTCAGGTCGCCCGGCGGTTTCGACATCGAGTTCGGCACCGACGGCCTCACCGTCGACGACGGCCGCTGGGTCGCACGCGAGTCGACCGCCGTCTCTTATTGGGGTCACGACTTCGGCGGCGGGCAGTAGCACCTACCGTGGACAAGGTGAGCGAGGCCGAGTCGCCCGAGACGCACCGGATCCCGCACGGCGACGTGCCGGAGGGGATGCGGCACGACGCGCGCGAGACCTGGCCCAGCCACGACCTGATCGAGTCCTGGCTGGGCGACTCGATGTACGACTTCCAGTTCCGCCCCGGCGAGGACACCTTCGTCGACGCCGACGACCCCGAGGCCGTCGCCGCTGCGCGCCGGTTCCGTGACGTGCTCGGCCGGTTCGCCTCGGGTGTCACCGTGGTCACCTCGATCAGCGGCGGCGCCCCGGTCGGCCTGACCTGCCAGTCGTTCTCGTCGGTCTCGCTCAACCCGCCGCTGGTGCTGTTCATCCCCGCCAAGTCCTCGCGCGCCTGGCCGGCGATCCAGCGGTCCGGCAAGTTCTGCGTCAACTTCCTCTCCTCCGACCAGGCCGAGCTCTCCAACCAGATGGCCAGCCGCGGGCTCGACAAGTTCGCCGGCGTCTCGTGGGACCCTGCCCCGGCCACCGGCTCGCCGATGATCGAGGGGACCCTCGGCTACGTCGACTGCCAGATCCACCACGTCCACGAGGCCGGCGACCACTACATCGTCGTCGGACGGGTGCTCGACCTCGCCGTGCACGACGCCGAGCAACCGCTGCTCTTCTTCCAGGGGAAGTACGCCAGCACCGACTGACACCGCATCTGACCTGCGGTGCTGCGATTGCGGCGCTCCTCCAGTCCGCAGGGAGTCCGCGGCCTAGGCCTGGTGGCGGGCGCCTCGGGCGAGGTCAGGTGCGGGACCAGATCCGGTCCGAGAGTCTCGGGCCCACTCGCCGATGCGCCGCCCGTATAGGCCCAGGACGAGGGACGCAACGATTGCTCCGACCGCGACAGAGGTCAGGCCCGGGATGTGCAAGCTGGCGTCGAGCGGTGCGATGACCCCGAGCACCAGCGACACGTTCCAGGTGGTGGCGGCCGCACGGGGTGAGAGATGGAGGCACGCCAGCAGCGGCAGGCACCAGAAGGCGTACCAGTAGTGCACGAGCGGAGACAGCCCCAGGGCCAGCACCAGCACCACGACCCCCCAGCGCAGCGCGGCGTGCCTGGCGTTCGCGGTGTCTGCGTCCGCCACGGGCGCGCGCAGCAGGATCAGGGTCGCAAGGCACACGAGGGCCAGGACCCCGGCGTCCTTGGTCAATCCTTCCAACGGAACACCGCTCAGCAGCGTGAGCAGGCGGCCGAGCTCGTATGAGGGGGTCAGCGAGGTGCCAGTGGACAGCGGCGCCGACGCCCCGCCGATCCAGCCGACCCCGAGGCCGGTGACCCCTCCGACCAGGACGACTGTGGTCAGCGCGACGAGTGCGACACCCGATGCGCGTCGTGCGCGGGCCACCAGGCTGGCGTCAGACAGGCTGAGCAGCGTCACTCCCACCACGGCAGCCAGCGCTGGGGACTTCACCGATGCGGCTAGTCCGACAATGACCGCGGCGAGGACCCATTTGCGGCTGGTGGCAATCAGGAGAGCAACGGCTACGAGGGCTGCCATCAGGAGGTCGAGATGCACTCCGCCTATCCCGTGCGCCAGGACCAGTGGGCTGCCCGCGCCGAGCCAAAGCGCCCTGCCTGGATCTGTCCCAGCGCGACGCGCTAAACGCGGCAACGCCCACACGAGCAGTCCGAGTGCCGTCAGCGCCATGCCCCGGAACGCGTAGAGCTGCACCCACGGGTCCTCCGTCAGCTGCGCAACCTGGCCCCCGAGCCAGAGCGGTAGCGGCCCGTATGGACTTGGCGTGTCGCGCCAGCGGGCACTCACGGCTGCGACGATCGGTCCACCCAGAGCCACGGGTCCCGTCTCGTAAGGCGAAAGCCCTCGCCCCACCATCAGTCCGGTCGCGGCGTAGGACCACCCATCACCGCTGAACAGTGGCGGAGCGATCAGCAGTGGCGCGGACCAGGCGAAGATCGCTCGGCGAATCGTGCGGAGCAGGTCGTGGTCCGAGGCATAGTGTGCTCGGCGTCCGACCTGGAGCCACGCCCAGGTCAACAGCAGCAGCCCGAACATGCTGATCGCGGTCGCCAAGGCGGTGTCGCCCGGAACCTTGCCGGACGTCCTGATCAGCATCCAGCCGGCGAGGTAGGGCGTCACCGCCAGGCGCCCGGCCAACGCGCCGACGCAGGTGAGGATCGACGTGCCCACCATCCCGACGACGAGTATCCGCAACGTCGAGCGTCGATCGCCAACCGCGTCTGCGCCAGGCCCGACTACCACGGGGAGACACGCTCGGCTCGGCGGTCTCCCGCTCGCGCCGGGGTCGCGAACTCGCAGCCCCGGCAGGTGAGAGCCTCTGGTTGCGTACCAGGAAGGCAATCGTTCACGCGTCGCGTCCTCAGCGTCGATTCGGGGTCGGGGTCATGTCGCTACTGCGACTGAATGCGACTTGCCTGGTCGGTGACGTCCGGGGACTCGCCGCCGAGACGGTAGATGTCCCCTTGGTCGCTGACCACCGCTGAATCGGCGACCACGTGCGGAAGCCGGCCCGCATCTCGGAAGTGCTGGGCGCCGACAGGTCGGACCGGGCTGTGGCAGATGGCCGAGCACGACGCTCTCCTTGACCGGTCGACAAGCACGGCTTCGACGCTAGGCGAGCGAACCTGACGAAAGTCAGACTGCTTTGAGCAGGCGGTTCGACGTCATCCTCACCGGGGATCACCGACCACGGCGACGGGCACTCCGCCCATTCCCTAGGTGGTTGGAACCGGATCTCAGACAGCGGTTGGAGCCAGTCGTACGTCTCCACCGACTCCTGATAGACCAGAGGCGTGGCCACCCACCCGCTCTGGCGTCCCTTCGAGCTCGCCGACCTCGACGAGGCTGCCAAGGCACGCGTCGGCACCCCGCCGCCCCGCGTGATCACGGTGGTCCCGTACGACGACGCCTGGCCCGCGCAGTTCGCCGAGGTCGAGGAGCGGGTACGCGGCGCCCTGGGGGTCCGGGTGCGCTGGGGCTCGACCACATCGGTTCGACCTCGGTGCCGGGACTGGGCGCCAAGCCGGTGATCGACGCGGACCTCACTGTCGCTGACAGCGCCGACGAAGCGGCGTACGTCCCGAACCTGGAGGCGGCGGGGTTCACGCTGCGGATCCGCGAGCCCGAATGGGAGGAGCACCGGCTCCTCACCCTGGAGGCGCCGAGCACCAACCTGCACGTTTTTTCACCCGGAAGCCCCGAGCTCGGCCGTCATGTCGTGTTCCGCGACTGGCTGCGCACCCACGACGACGACCGCGCCGCGTACGCCGCCCTCAAGACGGAGCTGGGGCAGCGGGGCTTCACCGACGGCATGGACTACAACAACCACAAGGCCGAGATCGTCTACGACATCTACGAGCGGGCCTTCGCCGCCGACCCGGCGCACGAGCACGGCCCGCAGCCCCGGCCCTGAGACTCAGGGCTCCAGACAGGCCGGGATCGAGTCCACCTGCCCCTGGGGCTGCTCGGTGACGCCACCGGGAGAGTAGATCTTGACCCAGTCCACGGTCGGGAACTGCCGCAGGGTCGGCGCGATCTCGCCCGCGACCGTGATCGTCGAACCGTCGCTGTTGCAGCCGCCGCTGAGCCGGAGTCGGGCGATGCCGGCCGCGACCTGCAGATGGTCGAAGCCGCTCGCGTGGGAGCGGATCAAACGCAGTCCGACCGCCGTCTCGGCGGAGGTCGGCCCGGCGAACAACAGGTGCAGGACGGCCGCCGCCGGCGCCGCGGCCGGCACGGGGCGGAAGACCGGGACGACGTACGGCGCGTTGCCCGTCGCGACCGCCTGCCGGTCCACGAACCACACCCGTCGGCGTACGGTCGCGAATCCGGCCGCCACGTCGATGACGACCCTGTCGGTCAGGGTCTGCACCGTGTATGCCGTCGGCTTCTGCACGCCGAGGCCGGTGGTCACCGTGCCTTCGAAGTCCCCGGCCTGCACCGCGGTGATGACGTTGGGCAGGGGGAACGCTGTGCGCTGACGGACGGTCGAGCCCCCCTGGTCGTGGGCGTCTGCTCCGTGGAACACGATCGAGAGGACTTTGGCTCCCGCCACGCGCACCGGAAGGCCCGAGCCGTCGTGCGTGAGAGTGTCGACCCACGCGAGGTCGACGTCGGTCGGGGCACCACCGGCGAACCGGAACGTGACCCGGTCCACGTCTCCGACGTGCCGCGCCCGCACGCTGGTCAGCGTGGGCGTGGTCGCGGCGCGAGGTCCCGTGGTCGAGGTGCCGGACGCTGCGGGGGCGAGCCCAGCAGGGCTCGTCAGTCCGAGGACGATGATCGAGGCTGCGAACGCGTGCCGGTGTGCCATGACGGGCCTCCCAAGGTGTCGCCCCGTGTCTCCCCAGAATCCATCACGGGAACGGGCACGGGAAGCCGTCAGCGCCTGTCTGTCGGGGCGGCCACGTTGACGGTCGGGAGGCCACCGCCGGCGCGGGCGATGACGGCGACCGAGGCCTCGTCAGTCGGGTTCGACTCGCGGTGCACGGTGAAGGACGGGACGTGCACGAAGTCGCCGGCGTGGGCGTCGACGTAGCCGTCGTACCCCTCGAACTCGAGCCGGAGCACGCCCCGGACGATGTAGAGGCTCGACTCGTTGCGGTCGTGGTGGTGCCAGCCGCTGACGGCACCCGGCTGGGTGGTCACCCGTCCGGACCAGAGGCCGGGCAGCTCGAACGCGCGCTCGCGGACCATGCCTGAGGTCGGGTCCGCCACCTCGAGCTCGTCGAAGCGGAACACCCGGACGGGGACGACGTCGCTCACGCCGTCAGCGTCCCACGCCCAGCGGCGTCCAGTCCCGGCCGAACCAGCGGGCGATCCGCGCGGCCCCGAACCGCTCCCTTGTCCGCGGCCAGGTCCGCGCGTCCGGCACCATGAGCGGATGACCCTCGATGAGCTGTCTGCCGCGATGCGCCGATTCGACGAAGCGGTCCAGCAACGAGACCTCGTTGCTGCCGACGAAGTCCTGGACGAGGACTACGCGCTGGTCCTGGTGCACCCCAGCGCGGTCCACACGCCCAGAGCCAGCTGGTTGCATCTCCTTCCGGACTACGTCGTTCACTCCTACATCGTCGAGGAACAGCACATCGACCAGGTTGGCGACGTGGCCGCGGTCCTCAGCCGGGTCCGAATGCGGGCGACGGTCCTCGGGGAGGACCGGAGTGGGCTGTTCGTACTCACCGATGTCTGGCGACGTCGGGAGGGCGGCTGGCGGGTATGGCGCCGGCACTCGTCGCCGCTCTCTGCGGGAGAGCTGCCAGGCGCCTCGCACCCTTCGGAATGACCAGGAATCCGAGCCCTCTGACACCGCTCGTCCCACCCGGCGTCGACAGCTACCCGGGGTGACCGGCTACAGCTCGATCAGCGCACGGTGAGTGTGCGGCGCGCCGTACAGCTGCGCCAGCGCGTGCGCACGCTTGAAGACCAGCTGGGCGTCGTGCTCCCACGTGATCGCGATGCCGCCGTGCAGCTGCACCGTCTCGGCCGCGACCTTGGAGAGGGCGTCGGAGCAGTAGGACTTCGCGACGTGGGCGAGCTGCTCGGCGTTCGGGGCGTCCGTCGACAGTGCGTACGACGCCGCCCACGACGCCGAGCGGGACATCTCGACCAGCACCAGCAGGTCGGCCATCCGGTGCTTGAGCGCCTGGAAGG
>JAWWPK010000440.1:0-11703 GCA_033854925.1 Nocardioidaceae bacterium
CGGCTGGGCCTCGGTGAGGCCGAGCGAGTTGACCTGGACGCCGTAGCGGAACCGGCGCATCTTCTCGTCCTGCACGCCGTACCGCTCGCGGGTGATCTCGTCCCACAGCTCGACGAACGCGCGCATCTTGCACATCTCCTCGACGAACCGCACGCCGGCGTTGACGAAGAACGAGATCCGGCCGACGACCTTCTCGAAGTCTTTGTCGTCGACCTGACCGGAGCTCCTGACGGTGTCGAGGACGGCGATCGCGGTGCACAGCGCGTAGGCGAGCTCCTCGGTCGGCGTCGCGCCGGCCTCCTGCAGGTGGTAGCTGCAGATGTTGATCGGGTTCCACTTCGGGATCTGGTGGACCGTGTAGGCGATCATGTCGCTGATCAGCCGCAGCGAGTGCTCGGGCGGGAAGACGTAGGTCCCGCGGGAGAGGTACTCCTTGATGATGTCGTTCTGGGTCGTCCCGGCCAGCTGTGCGGCGACCTCCTCGGGCGACAGCTCGGGGTTCTGCTCCTCGGCCACCACCTGGTAGAGCGCGAGCAGCCACATCGCCGGTGCGTTGATCGTCATCGACGTGTTCATCTCGGTGAGCGGGATGTCCTGGAACAGCTTGCGCATCTCACCGAGGTGCGGGACCGGTACGCCGACCTTGCCGACCTCACCGCGCGCCAGCGGCGAGTCGGGGTCGTAGCCGTTCTGCGTGGGCAGGTCGAAGGCGACCGACAGCCCGGTCTGGCCCTTGGCCAGGTTGCCGCGGTACAGCGCGTTGGACGCCTCGGCCGTGGAGTGGCCGGAGTACGTCCGCATCACCCAGGGTCTGTCTCGCTCTGCCCGACCGTGGGGGAGATGGTCCTTCTCGGTCATCCTTCGAGGGTAGGACGGTTGTTACCAGTCGGTCACCGGGTTGGCGTGTGGGCTATCCGACATCCCTCGCGGCGGTCGGCGTCACCTCGACGACCCGGGCGAGGTGGGAGAGGTGCAGCATCCGGCGCACCGCCGGGGACGGATGGCGCAGCGTGAGGTGGTGGCCGTCCCGGATCGCCTGCACGGTCGCCGCGGCCAGCACCTTGAGCGCGGTCACGTCGGCGCTCTCCACCCCGCTGAGGTCGATCGCGACCTCGTCGTAGCTGCCGAGCAGCTCCTGCACCGCCGTGCGCACCTGCATGGTGCTCCGCACATCGAGGTCGCCACTGAGGACAAGGACGGGGCCGTCGCTCCAGATGTCCACGGGCTGCTCCACGGTGTCGTGACTCACACCACTATGACGCTCGGCGGGCCCGAGAGGTTGCTTCCCGCGCCGGTGCGCGCCCCGGCTACTGTGCGCCCATGGTCAACCTGACGCGGATCTACACCCGGACCGGTGACGGCGGCGAGACCCGGCTCGGTGACAACTCGGTCGCGTCGAAGAACGACTCCCGCCTGCACGCCTACGCCGATGTCGACGAGGCCAATGCCCAGCTCGGCCTGGCCATCTCCGCCGGAGGGCTGGAGGACGACGTCGTCGCGGTGCTCACCCACGTCCAGAACGACCTCTTCGACGTCGGTGCCGACCTGTGCACGCCCGTCGTGCCCGACCCGGAGTACCCGCCGCTCCGTGTCGAGCAGGCCTACGTCGACCGGCTCGAGGGGTGGTGCGACCGCTACAACGAGTCGCTCGAGGCGCTCCGCTCCTTCATCCTCTCCGGCGGTACGCCGGGCTCGGCCCACCTGCACGTCTGCCGCACCGTCGTCCGTCGAGCCGAGCGCTCGGCCTGGGCGGCGCACGACGAGCACGCCGACTCGATGAATGGGCTGGCCATCACCTACCTGAACCGGCTCTCCGACCTCCTCTTCATCCTGGCGAGGTACGAGAACCGCGAGCAGGGCGACGTCCTCTGGGTCCCCGGCGGAGAGCGTTAGAACGAGGCCCCGCTGACGAGCCCGCCCTTCCCATACCGTGATGACGGAGCGAGGGTGATAGGTGCCGGGACTTCGGGACGGAGGTGCCCGCGTCGCTAGAAGCGAGGCGCGGCGCGGGCCCGCCCAACGCAACCGCGCTGGAAGCAGCCGCCCGCGACGCGGCACGCCTGTCGGCGCGGGCACCTCCGGCCCGAAGGGCCGGCCAACCCGGTGCCACGAGCGCAGACCCAGACCCCACCTCATCCCTTGAGCTTGCGCCAACCTCCGGCTCGGTTGTTGGCGATGATCTGGCGGAGGAACTCCAGCAAGGCCGGTTCGTTGACGGAATCGCCCTCCCAGAAGGCGATGGTGCGGGCGGTCGCGTTGCCCTGTCCCGCGTTCACCAGACCGTGCGGGTCGGCAACGATCGCGCCGTCGTAGACGAACAGGTTGACGTGGTCCTTGGTCGCCAGCAGCGCGCACACGTTGCCATCCAGCACGAAGTACGGCTGCACAGTGCGCTTGATCGTCTCCTCCACCTCCGGATCAGCGGCGTGCACGAGGTCACGCAGCAGCTGGCACAGCGCTTGCTGCCAAGCCGGCAGCGCCTCGATGTAGGCGTCGACGCGGGGGTCCCTGGCGTAGTCCATGCAGGGTTTGACCTGCGAGGCCCCGAGAAGTCATCACGAGGCGGCGCCGGGACTCAAACCGGCGGGCCCGCTGCGTCCCCGATCGTGGCCTGCCTCTCACCCAGCGACCGCGGCACCGCGCCGGGTCCCCACATGGCTGCGAGCGTGGCCCAGCGCCTCGTCGAGGGTGTCGACCAGATGGTTCTCGTGGCGGAGCGCCTCGATCACCCCGACGTTGGTCAGGAGCGGCAGGTGTTCGGGACGGACCCCCTTGATGATCACCGTGATGCCCCGGCCCTCGAGCTCCTCGGCGATCCGGCCCAGGGTGTGCGCACCCGTGGCGTCGAGCATGCCGAGCTGGGACATCCGGATCACGACGACAGAGACGTGCGGGTGGTCGGCGTCGGTGATCATCGACGAGATCCGCTCGGCGACCCCGAAGAACATCGCCCCGTCGAGGCGCAGCAGGGCGATCTGCTCGTCACCCGGCTGGGCGGGGCCGGGGAGCTCCTCGCGCACCACGCTGCTGCGTCCGGCGACCCGGCGTAGCGCGAAGAAGGCCGCCACCACGATCCCGATCTCGACCGCCTCGATCAGGTCCAGGCAGATCGTCACCAGGGCGGTGACCACGAAGGTGAGCGCGTCGGACCGGGTGGAACGCAGGATGCGCGAGACCGTCCGCACCGAGATCATCCGGGTCGAGGTCACCATGAGTACGGCGGCGAGCGCGGCCAGCGGGATCTCGGAGACCGCACCGGTGGCGAGGTAGACGACGGCGAGCAGCAGCAGCGAGTGCACCAGCGCGGCGACCCTGGTCTGGGCGCCGGACCGCACGTTGACCGCGGTCCGTGCGATCGCGCCGGTCGAGGGCATCCCGCCGAAGAGGCCGGAGGTCATCGACGCGAGCCCCTGGCCCACCAGCTCACGGTCGGGGTCGTAGGGCCCGGTCGGGGCCATGGTGGCGGCGACCCGGGCCGAGAGCAGCGACTCGATGGCCGCAAGCGCCGCGAGGGCCAGGGCTGCACTGAGTAGCGTGCGCATCGCCGCGAGGTCCGCCGTGGGCAGCACCGGGCTCGGGAGGCGGGAAGGCAGCCCGCCGATCCGGTCGACGTGCAGCCCTGCCACGACGACGACACCGGTGGCAGCCACGACGGCGACGAGCGACTCCGGGATCGCGCGGTGCAGCCGCGGCAACAGCAGCATGAGCGCGGCCACGACGGCAACGACGAACAGCCCACGCGAGGCAGCGTCAAGGTCCGTGTGGCCGAGGGCCAGCAAGGCCGCTTTCAACGGCCGCTCGCCGGCCGGCCCCTGCGCACCGAGCGCCGAGGGCAGCTGCTGGAGGAAGATGATCGTCGCGATCCCCAGAGTGAACCCCTCGATCACGGGCCAGGGGATGAAGGTCACGGACCGGCCGAGCCCGGTCACTCCGGCCACGAGGACGATCGCCCCGGCCAGCACGGTCACGAGGGCGATGCTGCCCACGCCGTACTGCGCCACGATCGGGGCCAGCACCACCGCCATCGCGCCCGTCGGCCCGGACACCTGGACGTGGGAGCCTCCGAACACGGCGGCGACGAGGCCGGCGACCACGGCGGTGACGAGGCCGGCTGCCGCGCCCACCCCGGAGCTGATCCCGAAGGCGAGAGCAAGGGGCAGGGCGACGACACCGACCGTGACCCCGGCGAGCGCGTCGCGGCGCCACGAGCGAGACAGCCCGGCGTAGTCCGACCGCCGCGGAAGCAACCTGGCCGCCCGGTGGATGGAGCCGGCGATCACTCCGCCGCCGCGAGGGATGGAAGGGAGTCGAGGGCCGCGAGCTGGTCGCGGCTCGCGGTGAGGGTGTCGGCCAGGAAGGAGCGGGCGATGAGGAGCAGCTCGGAGATCTGGGGATGGGCCACCTCGTAGCGCACGGCGTTGCCGGTCCGCTCCGCGCTGACGACGTGATGCCGCTTGAGGACTCCGAGGTGCTGGGAGAGCACCGTGGCCTCGATAGCGGTGTCGGCGAGGATCTCGCTCACCGGAACGGGCCGGTCGTGGGCGACCAGGATCTCCAGGATCCGGATCCGCACGGGGTGAGCCAGCGCCTTGAACAGGTTGGCCTTGATCTCGTAGAGGGGCTGTGTCGTGCCCAGGAACCCGGAGGAGATGCGACCACTCCAATGACTTGATGGATTGAGTAAATACTCAATCCACTATAGGACGCCGCGCCTCCGCCACCAACTCGGGAGCGGTGCCGCCGCCTGTCAGGCCTTCCTCGCGGGCCGAGCCGCGAACACCGCCCACTGTTCGGACAGACGGCGTCGGGCGAGGAGGCGCGCAGCGCTGACGAGCCCGACGCCCCCACCCACCCGTGATGACGAAGTGAGGGCGGTGCGCGAGCGCGGACCTTCGGGACGGGTCCCCGCGACGCTCAAAGCGAGGCGTGGCGCGGGCACACCCAACGCAACCACGCTGGAAGCAGCCGCCCGCGACACGGCACGCCTGTCGGCGCGGGGGCCCGGCCCGAAGGGCCGTGCCCGACCCGGTGCCACGAGCGCAGGCCCAGCCTCAGACCAGCAGCAGGAACCCGACGACCAGCGCCGCAGCCAGCCCGAGCAGCCCGGTGCCGAGCACCACGTAGGTCTGGGCCCGCTGGCGGAAGGCCCCGGCTGAGGGGTGCAGCTCCTCCTGCTCGACCTCCGGCATCACGAGCGTCTCGAGGGCGGAGCGGGTCTGCTGCAGCCGCCGGTCGACCTTCGCGGCGACGCTGCCGGAGGGGGCGACAGGGATGCGGGAGGAGCCGATCGGCGTGATGTCGTCGAGCTGACGGCCGGCCCAGAGGAGGCGGAGGCCGACCCAGAGGAGGGCGGCGAGGACGACGGAGCCGAAGATCACGAGGGGAAGCACGTCCTCCACAGTGCCCACAACCGGCGCCGAGACTCAAACCGACGCGCCCGGGCGACCCTGACCGTGGTCGATCTCACGTGGGTACCCCACCCACATGGTGGGTCGCGTGCGCATCGGCGTGTCCGGGTGGACCTACCCGCCCTGGCGTGGCGACTTCTACCCCACGGGGCTGCCCCAGCGCGAGGAGCTGGCCTACGCCGCGAGCCGGCTCACCTCGATCGAGATCAACGGCTCGTTCTACGCGCTGCAGAAGCCGGAGTCGTACCGCAAGTGGCGCGACCAGACCCCCGACGGCTTCGTCTTCGCCGTCAAGGGCAGCCGGTTCATCACCCACATGAAGCGACTGGCCGATCCCGCGGAGCCGCTGGCGCGGTTCTTCGGCTCCGGTGTCTTCGAGCTCGGGCCCAAGCTCGGCCCGGTGCTGTGGCAGCTGCCGGAGAGCTTCGAGTACGACGAGGAGCGGCTCGCGACGTTCTTCGGCCAGCTTCCTCGGAGCGACCCCGACGGGCGACCGGTGCGGCACGCGCTGGAGTTCCGCAGCAAGACGTTCGACAAGCCCGAGACCTACGACCTGCTGCGCGACCAGCACATCGCCTGCGTGTTGGCCGACACCGCCGGACGTTGGCCGAAGGTCGAGCAGGACACCGCCGACTTCCGGTATGTGCGGCTGCACGGCGACGCGGAGCTCTACACCAGTGGCTACGACGACACGGCTCTCGACGCGTGGGCGGCACGGATCAAAGCCTGGGACGACTCCCAGGACGCGTTCGTCTACTTCGACAACGACGCGAAGGGATACGCGCCGCACGACGCGGAGCGGCTCATGGAGCGGCTGGGGCGGGCCGGGCCGCGAAGACGGTGAGCGCGGCCGGCCCCATCAGGCAGGCGACAGCCAGCAGCGCCTCGAGGGTCCCCACCCGGTCGCCGAGCCAGCCGAGCAGCGGTGGCCCGGCCAGGAAGGCGCCGTAGCCGATCGTGGCGACGACCGAGACCCGGGCCGCGGAGCGCGCCGGGTCGTCGGCGGCGGCACTCATCCCGACCGGGAAGCCCAGCGCGGCGCCGCAGCCCCAGACCAGGACGCCGAGGACGACGATCACGAGGACCTGGCCGTACACGACCAGAAGGATCCCGGAGGCCGCGGCACCCGCGGACGCCCACAGGACTGCCGGCCGGCCGAACCGGTCGAGAAGAACCGGCCCCGCGACCCGGCCGACGGTCATCGCGACGACGAACGTCGCATAGCCGCTGACGCCCACCCAGTGCGCGACGTGGTAGCCGTCGATGAGCCCCAGTGACAGCCAGTCCCCCGCAGCGCCCTCGGCCACGGTGAACGCGAGGACCATGACGCCCAGGGCGATGGTCCTGGGCTCGAGCCAGGCACTCCCCGCCGAGGACGACTCCGACTTCTGCTCCTCGGCCGGCAGGAACGCGGGTGTGAAGCGGGCCGAAAGCAGCACCCCCAGAGCGCCGAGCACTCCCATGTGCAGCGGCAGCGGCACCGACAGCGCCGCCATCGGTACGCCGAGCGCGGCGCCGGCGATGGCGCCGATCGAGAACGCCGCGTGGAAGCGCGGCATGATCGCGCGACCCAGCCGCCGCTCCACCTCGGCGCCCTCGACGTTCATCGAGACGTCCCAGACGCTCGTGCCGATGCCGTAGGCGAAGAAGCCCGCGGCGCAGACCGGCGCCGCGTCGAACAGCTCGGCCCCCAGCGCCGCCAGCACCAGCCCCAGGACGGCCGTCACGGTCCCGCCGCGCACGACGCGGGCGGCGCTCCAGCGGTGGATCAGGGCCCCGGCCGTGGGGAGCGCCAGGATCGATCCGACCGCGATCGCGAGGAGCAGCACGCCGAGCGCACCGTTGGACAGCGCGAGGTCCTCGCGAACGTCCGGGAAGCGTGAGGCCAGCGAGGCGAAGAGGAAGCCGTTGAGCGAGAACGCCACGACGACGGCGTTGCGGGCCGCGAGCACGGGAGAAGGGGTCAGCGCGACCAGTCCGTCCCGGGCGGCCGCGACTCGAGCCAGGACTGGAACCCGGTGAGGGACTCCCGGCTCATCGCCAGGTCCACTGGCCCTTGCGGGCTCGCGCACTCGACGACCAGGTGGTCGGGGTAGAGCACGGTGCGCTCCAGCCCGGCGGGCTCACGAGCGCCGTCGTAGGACAGCCAGGCCCGGTTCCAGGCGCGCTTCGGCCGCGGCGCGAGCGTGAAGATGCGGAACCACTCCAGCTCCTCGCCCGAGTAGCGGCCCAGGCCCAGCAGCCAGCCGCGGCCCGGCTCCTCGCCGGGCCGCAGCAGGTGACTGAGCTCGAAGGTCCCCCCGTTCCGCGACAGCACCCGACGGCGTACGACGAGCAGGAGACCGTAGAGCAGGACGAGGAGCACCCCGAGGCCGGCTGCGTCCAGCAGCTCCAACCAGAGCGGCACTCCCCCATCCTTTCAGCCCCCGAAGGAGGTAGTCGTTACGAGGGTGAGCTGGTGTCCCGCTCGACGACCCGGATGCGGGCCTCGGCCATCCGGATCCGGCGCTCGGCCTCGGAGCCGTCGGTCCAGTGTCCCGACTTGGCGTCCTCGAGCTGAGCCCGCGCGTCCGCGACGTCGACCTCGGTCGACAGCTCGGCGTGCTCGGACAGGATCGAGACCCGGTCGTCGGCCACCGAGAGGAAGCCGCCGTCGGCGACCGCGAAGACCGTGTGGCCGTCGTCGTGGGTGATCTCGACGACCGCCTCGGTCAGCACCGAGAGGACGGGGGCGTGGCCGCGGAGGATGCCGATGTCACCCTCCACGGTCCGGGCGATGACCATCGTGGCCTCGCCCGACCAGACCATGCGGTCGGCCGCGACGAGCTCCACCGTGAGTGCGTCAGCCATGGGTCACAGGCTCTTCTGGATCTCGTCCCAGCGGCGCTCGACGTCTTCCAGACCGCCGCACATGAAGAACGCCTGCTCGGCCACGTGGTCGTACTCACCGGCCGCGATCTTGTTGAACGCCTCGATGGTCTCCGACACCGGGACCGTGGAGCCCTCGATGCCGGTGAACTGCTTGGCCACGTAGGTGTTCTGGGAGAGGAAGCGCTGGATGCGGCGCGCCCGGGAGACGATGATCTTGTCCTCCTCGGAGAGCTCGTCGACACCGAGGATCGCGATGATGTCCTGGAGCTCCTTGTTGCGCTGGAGGATCTGCTTGATCCGGATCGCGCAGTCGTAGTGCGCCTGGCCGATGTACTCGGCCGAGAGGATCCGCGACGTCGAGGTCAGCGGGTCCACGGCCGGGTAGATGCCGAGCGAGGCGATCTCGCGCGACAGCTCGGTGGTGGCGTCCAGGTGCGCGAACGTCGTGGCGGGCGCCGGGTCGGTGTAGTCGTCCGCGGGGACGTAGATCGCCTGCATCGAGGTGATCGAGTGTCCACGCGTCGAGGTGATCCGCTCCTGGAGCGTGCCCATCTCGTCGGCCAGGTTGGGCTGGTAGCCCACGGCGGACGGCATCCGGCCCAGCAGAGTCGAGACCTCCGAGCCGGCCTGGGTGAACCGGAAGATGTTGTCGATGAAGAGCAGCACGTCCTGGTTCTGGACGTCGCGGAAGTACTCCGCCATGGTCAGCGCGGACAGCGCGACCCGCAGGCGGGTGCCCGGCGGCTCGTCCATCTGACCGAAGACCAGGGCGGTCTGGCCGATGACCCCGGCCTCCTCCATCTCGGTGATCAGGTCGTTGCCCTCGCGGGTGCGCTCGCCCACACCCGCGAACACCGAGACACCGCCGTGGTCCTTGGCGACGCGCGCGATCATCTCCTGGATCAGCACGGTCTTGCCCACCCCGGCACCGCCGAACAGGCCGATCTTGCCGCCCTGGACGTACGGCGTCAGCAGGTCGATGACCTTGATGCCGGTCTCGAACATCTGGGTCTTCGACTCGAGCTGGTCGAACGCCGGCGCCTTGCGGTGGATGCTCCACCGCTCCTTGACGTCGAGCACCTCCCCCTCCTCGAGGTTGAGGGGCTCGCCCAGCATGTTGAACACCTTGCCGAGGGTCACGTCGCCGACCGGCACGGTGATCGGGCTGCCGGTGTCGCGCACCTGGGTGCCGCGCACGAGGCCGTCCGTCGGCTGTAGCGAGATGGCCCGGACCATGCCGTCACCGATGTGCTGCGCGACCTCGAGCGAGAGGGTCCGCGTCTCGCCGTCGAGCTCGAGCTCGCACTCGAGCTTGTTGTACATCTCGGGCATCGCGTCGATGGGGTACTCGACGTCGACGACGGGACCGATCACCCGTGCGATCCGGCCAACAGCTCCGGCGCTGGACTCCTTGGTCTCCTCGACCGTTGCGGTCATTTCTTCTCCTCGTTCACTGGTCTGCATTGGCGTCAGCCAGCGCGTCCACGCCACCGACGATCTCGCTGATCTCCTGGGTGATGCCGGCCTGACGAGCCTGGTTCGCCACCCGGGTGTACTTCTTGATGAGCTCGTCCGCGTTGTCGGTCGCCGACTTCATCGCCTTCTGCCGGGCCGCGAGCTCGGATGCCGCGGACTGCAGGAGCGCGTAGAAGATCCGGCTCTGGACGTACTGCGGGAGCAGCGCGTCGAGGACGGCCTCGGCCGACGGCTCGAACTCGTAGAGCGGCAGCACGTCGGACTCCTCGGGCTTCTCCGCGCCTTCGATCACTTCGAGCGGCAGCAGCCGGATCGCGGTGGGCTCCTGGGTCAGCATGGAGCGGAACCGGGTGTAGACGACGTGCACCTCGTCGACGTCGCCCTCCTCGCCCTGCTCCTTGACGAAGCTGTCGATGAGCGCGCGGCCGATCTCGGCCGCCGCGTCGTACGACGGCTGGTCGCTGAAGCCGCTCCACGACCGCACGACCGGGCGCTGCCGGAACCGGTAGTACGCCTCGCCCTTGCGGCCGCAGATGTAGGTGTCGATCTCCTTGCCCTCGGCGCGGAGCCGCTCGCCGAGCCGCTCCGCCTCCTTGAGCACGCTCGAGGAGTAGGCACCGGCCAGGCCGCGGTCGCTGGTGATGATGAGGACGGCAGCCCTGGTCGGGTTCTCCTCCTCGGTGGTCAGCGGGTGGTCGACGTTGGAGAACGTCGCCACCGCGGAGACGGCACGGGTCAGCTCGCGGGCGTAAGGCGCAGCCGCCTGGGCCCGCTGCTGCGCCTTGATGATGCGGGACGCAGCGATGAGCTCCATGGCACGCGTGATCTTCTTCATCGACTCGGTCGACTTGATCCGCGCGCGGTACTCGCGCAGCGATACGGCCATGTCCTAACTCCGCTTCTGCTTGACGATCTGCTCCTGCTCGAGCTCGTCGTCCTCCATTGCCTCTTCCTTGACCTGGCCGCCGACGTGGATCGAGCCGCCCTCGGACGTCTCGAACTGCTCCACGAAAGAGTCGTAGGCCTCGGTCAGCGGCTTCTCGGTGTCCTCGCCGAACTGCAGCGAGTCACGGATGCCGGCCAGGATCGCGTCGTGCGACCGGCGCAGGTAGTCGAGGAACTCGCTCTCGAACCGCGCGACGTCCTCGGTCGGGACCTTGTCGAGGCGGCCGGACGTGCCTAGCCACAGCGACACCGTCATCTCGTCGATCGGGTACGGCGAGTACGCCGGCTGCTTGAGCAGCGCCATCAGCCGTTGGCCGCGGGCGAGCTGCTGGCGCGAGGCCGCATCGAGGTCGGAGGCGAACATCGCGAAGGCCTCCATCGCGCGGAACTGCGCCAGGTCGACCTTGAGCGACCCGGTGACGGACTTCATCGCCTTGGTCATCGCGGCGCCACCCACCCGGGAGACCGAGATGCCGACGTCGATGGCCGGCCGCTGGTTGGCGGCGAACAGGTCGGACTGCAGGAAGATCTGCCCGTCGGTGATGGAGATGACGTTGGTCGGGATGTACGCCGACACGTCGTTGGCCTTGGTCTCGACGATCGGCAGGCCGGTCATCGAGCCGGCGCCCATGGCGTCGGAGAGCTTGGCGCAGCGCTCGAGCAGCCGGCTGTGCAGGTAGAACACGTCGCCGGGGTAGGCCTCACGGCCCGGTGGCCGGCGCAGCAGCAGGGACACGGCGCGGTAGGCCTCGGCCTGCTTGGTCAGGTCGTCGAAGACGATCAGGACGTGCTTGCCCTGGTACATCCAGTGCTGGCCGATGGCCGAGCCGGTGTAGGGGGCGAGGTACTTGAAGCCCGCCGCGTCCGACGCCGGGGCCGCGACGATCGTCGTGTACTCGAGCGCACCGGCCTCCTCGAGGGCGCCGCGCACCGAGGCGATGGTCGAGCCCTTCTGTCCGATGGCGACGTAGATGCAGCGCACCTGCTTCGCCGGGTCACCGGA
>JAWWPK010000441.1:0-6822 GCA_033854925.1 Nocardioidaceae bacterium
CAGGTTGACGACGACGTCGGCGGCCTCGATGACGGCCGGGTCGAGGGTCCCGGCGTACGGGTCCCAGGTGGACTGCTCGGTCCCGGTCGCCTGCCCGCGGGTGAGCGCGGTGACGGCATGCCCGCGCGCTGTCAGCGCATCACGGAGTTGCGTTCCGAGGAATCCGGACCCGCCGGCGAGCAGTACGTGCGCCACTAAACCTCGAACGCCCCCGCCTCGAGCCTCCGCTTCACGTCCTGGAGGAACCGGCCGGCGTCGGCCCCGTCCACCAGCCGGTGGTCGTAGGTCAGCGCCAGGTAGACCATGTAACGGACCGCGATCGTCTCGCCGAGGTTCGCGTCGTCGATGACCACCGGCCGCTTGACGACCGTGCCGGGCCCGAGGATCGCCACCTGCGGCTTGTTGATGATCGGGGTGTCGAACAGCGCGCCCACGCTGCCGAGGTTGGTGATCGTGAAGGTGCCGCCGGACAGCTCGTCCGGGCCGATCTTGTTGGTGCGGGTCCGCTCGGCGACGTCGGCGATCTTCTTGGCCAGCCCCGCCACCGACAGGTCACCCGCGTCGCGGACCACCGGAGTGATGAGCCCCTTCTCGGTGTCCACCGCGAACGCGAGGTTCTCGCGGTCGTAGTAGGTGATCTCACCGGCCTCGGTGTCGATCGTCGCGTTGAGCTTCGGGTGCTCCTTGAGCGCGTCGATCGCTGCCTTGGCGAAGAACGGCAGGTAGCTGAGCTTCACGCCCTCCCTGGCCAGGAAGTCGCTCTTCACCGACTCACGCAGCCGCGCGATGTTGGTGACGTCGACCTCGATGACCTGCGTCAGCTGGGCCGAGGTCTGCAGCGAGTCGATCATCCGCTCCGCGATGATCTTGCGCAGCCGGCTTATCTTCTCGGTGGTGCCGCGGCGCGAGTCCGGCGTGATCGCGGGTGCTGCCGCCGCCGGCGCGGCGCCGGCACCGGTCGGGCCGCTCGGGGCCGCTGCCGCAGCCGCCGGCTGCGCCGCCTGCTCTGCCTGGGCCGCCGCCTCGAGGACGTCCTGCTTGCGGATCCGGCCGCCGACACCGGAGCCGGTCACCGCGGACAGGTCGACGTCGTGCTGGGCGGCGAGCTTGCGGACCAGCGGCGTGACGTACCCGGCGCCGTCTTCGGATCCCGTCGATGCTGCGGGCGCCGGCTCTGGCTCCTTCTCCTGGGCCGGCTCCTCCTTGGCCTTCGGCTCGGGCTCCTTCTCGGGCTCCGGCTCCTTCTCGGGCTCCGGCGCCTCTTGCGCCTCTGGCTCCTGCTCCGGCTCCGGTTCGGACTCCTCCTTGGCTTCGGGCTCGGACTCCTTCTCGGACTCCTGCTCCTCGACCTGCTTCTCCTGCTCCTCGGCCCGCTCCTGGGCCTTGTCCTCACCGCCGCCACCGGTGTCGTCGTCGCTGGAGGGCTTGCCCGAACCGATCACCGCCAGCTCGGTGCCGACCTCGACCGTCTCGTCCTCGCTGACCTTGATCTCGAGGAGGGTGCCGGCCACGGGGGAGGGGATCTCGGTGTCGACCTTGTCGGTGGACACCTCGAGCAGCGGCTCGTCGACAGCGACGTCGTCGCCGACCTGCTTGAGCCAGCGGGTGACGGTTCCCTCGGTCACCGACTCGCCGAGCTCGGGCAGCTTCACCGACGTCGACTCGCCACCGCCCGACGACGATTCGTCTGCGGTCTCACTGGTTGTTTCCGGCTCAGCCTCCTCAGACGAATCCGAGTCGGAGGACTCAGAGGACGCTGCTGGCTCCTCCTTCTCAGGCTCGGACTCCGGCTCCGGCTCCGGCTCGGCCTCCGATTCGTCTGCGGTCTCACTGGTCGTCTCCGACTCAGCCTCGTCAGACGAATCGGAGCCGGAGTCGGAGCCGCCGCCCTCGCCTTCCTCGCCGATCACCCCGAGTACGGCGCCGACCTCGACGGTGTCGTCCTCGTTCGCCTTGATCTCGAGCAGGGTGCCCGCCACGGGGGAGGGGATCTCGGTGTCGACCTTGTCGGTGGAGACCTCGAGCAGGGGCTCGTCGACGGCGACCTGGTCACCGACCTGCTTGAGCCAGCGCGTGACGGTGCCCTCCGTGACGGACTCGCCCAGTGCCGGGAGGTTGACTTCGGTGGCCATGGAGCTCCTTCGCTCGTGGTTCGCGCGGGACTGGGTGATGGGTCAGGAGTGGGCGTGCAGGGGTTTGCCGGCCAGGGCGAGGTGCGCCTCGCCGAGGGCTTCGTTCTGGGTCGGGTGCGCGTGCACCAGCGGAGCGACGTCCTCGGGGTGGCCCTCCCAGTTGTAGATCAGCTGGGCCTCGCCGATGAGCTCTCCGACGCGGTCTCCCACGAGGTGGACGCCGACGACCGGGCCGCCCTTGCGGCGGACCAGCTTCACGAACCCCTGGGTCTTGAGGATCTGGCTCTTGCCGTTGCCGCCGAGGTCGTAGGTGAGCGACTCGACAGTGTCGGCGCCGTACTGCTCGCCGGCCTGCGCCTCGGTGAGGCCGACCGAGGCGACCTCTGGGTGGGAGTAGGTGACCCGCGGGATCCCAGCCTCGTCGATCGGCGCGGGGGAGAGGCCGGCGATCTCCTCAGCCACGAAGATGCCCTGCTGGAAACCGCGGTGCGCGAGCTGGAGGCCGGGGACGATGTCGCCGACCGCCCAGACGTTCTCGACGTTGGTCCGGCAGCGCTCGTCGGCCAGCACGAAGCCGCGGTCCATGGCGACGCCCTGCTCCTCGTAGCCCAGCCCGTCGGTGGCCGGTCCACGGCCGACCGCGACCAGCAGCAGCTCGGCCTCGAAGACCTCGCCGCCCTCGACGGTCACGGCGACGCCGTCGTCGGTGGTCTTGGCGCTCTGGAACGGCGTACTGGTCTTGAAGACGATCCCGCGCTTGCGGAACGCCCTCTCCAGCGCCTTGGACGACGCCTCGTCCTCGAGCGCGACCAGCCGCGGCAGTGCCTCCACGATGGTCACCTCCGCGCCGAAGCTGCGCCACACGCTGGCGAACTCACATCCGATCACCCCGCCACCGAGCACGATCACCGAGGCCGGTACCCGGTCGAGCCGGAGCGCCTCGTCCGAGGTGAGGATGTGCTGCCCGTCGATGTCGAGGCCGGGCAGGGTCTTGGGGTAGGAGCCGCTGGCGAGCACCACGTGGTCGGCGGAGTAGGCCGTCCCGTCGACGGTCACCTCGCGCGGCCCGGTGAGCGTGCCGGCGCCCTCGATGACCGTGATGCCACGGCCCTTGATCAGCCCGGTCAGCCCCTTGAACAGCCGCTCGACGACGCCGTCCTTGTAGGCGTTGACGCCGGCCATGTCGATGCCGTCGAGGCTGGCCCGCACCCCGAACTGGTCGGACTCACGGGTGAGGTCCGCGACCTCAGCGGCGTGCAGCAGCGCCTTGGTCGGGATGCAGCCGATGTGCAGACAGGTGCCGCCGAGATTCCCCTTCTCGACCAGACCGACCTTGAGCCCGAGCTGGGCGGCCCTCAAGGCACACGAGTAGCCACCCGACCCGGCTCCGAGGATGAGGACGTCGAAGTCGGACACCCGGCCATCTTTGCACCTGACTCGCGAGTGTCCACACCACCCCGAGGGCACACGAGGCACACTGGACCCCATGTCATGGATGGACCGGTTCCGAGGCGGCTCCCGGCCGCGCATGAAGGGACCGGCACGGGACGCAGCCCGCACCGGCTCCACCCGGGTCCGCGCGTCCGACAACGTGGACCAGGACCACCTGCAGCAGTTCGTCCAGGGTCACAGGGGAGTCGAGGGGTTCGTCGAGCCCCGCACCGCAGTCAGCGACGTGACCCTGCTCCTGGTCGCCCACGACGGGGAGTGGACCCGCCGCCGGGTGCCGTCGGTCGACTGGGCGCACAAGTTCTGCAACCGCCACCAGGTCCCGTCGTACGACGCCGCCGTGGTCGGCATCCCGCAGCGGATGCGCGACTACAACCGCCGCAAGAAGTTGGAAGGCAACTGACCGTTCCGGCTGCGTCTCGACCACCGCTCATCGAGCCTGTCGAGATGTCCGCAGGGTCGGCTCCCAGCCCACGCTGCGGAGGTCTCGACAAGCTCGACCAACGGGTGGCGAGTTCCGGTGCGGCCGTGCTCGGCCAGCTCAGGCGCAGAGGGCCCGGGCGTACTCCACCACGGTGGCGACCGCGAAGCCGGTGCCGCCCGAGGTGATGTGACCCGACGGCCCGCCGGAGTTGTACGACGGCCCGGCGATGTCGAGGTGCGCCCACGGCAGCCCGCCGGTGAACTCCCGCAGGAACGCCGCCGCGAACAGCCCGCCGCCCCACCGGATCCAGTCGTGCTGGGAGAGGTCGGCGATCCGGCTGCTGTGGATCCGCTCGTCCATGAACTCCGGGATCGGCATCGGCCAGGTCTCCTCGCCGGCGACCCGGGCGGCGTCGAGGACCGCGTCGACCACGTCGGGGGAGCCCATCACGCCTGCGACCTTGTCACCGAGCGCGACCACCATGTGCCCGGTCAGCGTGGCCACGTCGAGGAGCACGTCGGGCTTCTTCTCGGTCGCCAGCTGCAGTGCGTCGCCCAGCACCAACCGGCCCTCGGCGTCGGTGTTGAGGACCTCGACGGTGGTGCCGCCGTACATCGTGAGTACGTCGCCGGGCCGCATGGCCGAGCCGGACACCATGTTCTCGGCCATCGGGGCGAAAGTGGTCACCTTGAGCGGCAGCCCGAGCCGGGCGATCGCGAACGTCGCCTGGACGACGGCGGCGGCGCCGGCCATGTCGGACTTCATGTCGTTCATCCCGGACGCGGGCTTGATGGTCAGCCCACCGGAGTCGAAGGTGATGCCCTTGCCGACCAGCGCGAGGTGCGCGACCGGCTGGCGCGGGGCGTACGACAGCTCGACCAGCCTCGGGTGCGCCGACGACCCCATCCCGACGCCGAGGATGCCACCGCAGCCGAGCTCGAGGAGCTCCTTCTCGTCCCGCACCCGGATCGTGATCTTGGGCCCCCGGCCCTTCGAGACCTGCTTGGCGGCGGCCTCGACTGTCGCGGCGAAGCTCGGGGGCGTGAGGTCGCCGGGTGGCGTGTTCACCCAGCTGCGCGTCGCCGCGACGGCTTCGGACACGACCTGGGCCTCCTCGAAGGCCCGCACGAACTCCTTCTTCCGCGCCGACGGGCTGAGCACGACGATCTCCCCGGGCGCCTTCTTCGACTCGTCGCCGCCCTTCTTCTTGTACGTCGTGTACGTGTAGCCCCCGAGCAGGAACCCCTCGGTCACCGCGCGCACGAGCTCCGGAGAGTCGGCGGGGAGGGCGATCGCGACCGAGGCGGTGTTGGTGACGGATCGCGACGCGGCGCCGGCGGCCCGGCGTACGGCATCTGCTGAGGGAGCCACGCCCTTGGGGAGCTTGCCCAGCCCCACGAGCACGAGCAGCGGCGACGAGAGCTGCTTGCCGGTCGGCACCTTGGTGACCTCGCCGGGCTTGCCGGTCACAGCCAGTGAGGCGAGCAGCGGCCGGAACGTCCGGCCGTAGGCCTTCGCGACCTCCTCACCGCCGGGCGCGACGCTCAGCCCGCTCCTGGAACCCTTGCTGCCCTGGACCACCCCGACGACCACCGCGTCACAGCGGGTCTTGGAAGGGTTGGCTGCGCGCAGCGTGTAGGTACTCACCGGCGCAGGATAGTCACGATAGGTTCCGGGCATGGACGGCACTGAGCCCGACTCGGGTGCGGCCACGGAATCCGAACCGCTGACTTCGCCACTGCACGACCGACATGCGGCGCTCGGCGCGAAGTTCGCCGACTTCGGCGGTTGGTCGATGCCGCTGGAGTATCCGTCCGGCGTGGTCAAGGAGCACACCGCCGTGCGTGAGGCGGTCGGCATCTTCGACGTGAGCCACCTCGGAAAGGTCACCGTCGTCGGCCCCGGCGCCGCCGACTACGTGAACGCCACGCTCACCAACGACCTCGGCCGGATCCAGCACGGCAAGGCGCAATACACGCTGTGCTGCGACGACGCCACCGGCGGGATCGTCGACGACCTGATCGCCTACCTCCACACCGACGACCGGGTGCTGCTGGTCCCCAACGCCGCGAACACCGCCGAGGTGGCCCGCCGGCTCACCGAGGGAGCGCCCGAGGGCGTCTCGGTCAAGGACCGGCACCGCGACTACATCGTGCTCGCTGTCCAGGGCACCGGGTCCGACGCGGTCCTCGAGAAGGTCGGGCTGCCGGCCGGTCACGAGTACATGTCCTTCGTCGAGGCCCCCGTCCCGGGCGAGCACCTCACCGACCAGGGCGTCGTGGTCTGCCGCACCGGTTACACCGGTGAGCGCGGCTACGAGCTGATCGCCTCCAACGACGTCGCCCTCGCGCTGTGGGACGCGCTGATGGCCGCCGGCGAGGAGTTCGGGATGCTGCCGTGCGGGCTCGGCGCCCGCGACACGCTCCGCACCGAGATGGGCTACCCGCTGCACGGCCAGGACATCTCGCTCAGCACCACTCCCAACGAGGCCCGCCTCGGCTGGGCGGTCGGCTGGCAGAAGCCCGCGTTCTGGGGCCGCGACGTACTGCTCAAGGAGAAGGAGGAGGGCCCCAAGCGGATCCTCCGCGGCATCGTCTCGACCAGCCGGGCGATCCCGCGGCCGGGGATGCGGGTCTCGCTCACCCCCGACGTCCAGCTCGGAGAGGTCACGTCCGGCACCTTCTCGCCGACTCGGAAGTTGGGGGTCGGCCTGGCGCTGCTCTCCTCGGTGGTCAACCCCGAGGCCGAGGTCGGCGTCGACGTACGCGGCCGCCGCGAGATCTTCCAGCTCACCCCGCCTCCGTTCGTCGAGCCGTC
>JAWWPK010000442.1:0-13964 GCA_033854925.1 Nocardioidaceae bacterium
CGCCCGATGCACAGGCTGTGGCCACCCCCCGAGACGAACTCTCATGGGAGTCTCACGAACGTCAGGGCAGCGCCAGCCCCTTCTCGGGTCCCGTGACCCGTTCGCAGGTCGCCTCGGCGGTGCTGCAGCGCACCAGCCAGTCACCGGCCGGGATCAACAGGCTGTCGTCACCGTCCCACCAGACCTTCCGATGCGTGTAGAGGTTGCTGACGGGTCGGACGCTGAGGTTGCGTGAGGCGCCAGTGCTCACGTCGACGAGATGAAGGTCTTCGGTGAGGGCCCAGCGACCGGATCGGGACACCGACCAGAGCCTGTGGATGCAGACGTCTGACACCGGGCTGACCTCGCCGCTCTCCGTGAGCCGTACGACGTGACATTGCCTGGTCCCGACGTCACTCCCGCTCTCGAAGGTGCCGGGGTAGCCGTCCAGCGGTCTGGCCCCGGCAGCTTCGGACCACAGGAAGATGCTCCCGTCGTGCACCCAGTAGACGATCCCGGCGGTGGTCCAGGCTCCGAGAACCTCGGCCTCGTCCGGCACCTGCCCGACCACCGAGCCGTCTGTCATGTCGAGAATGTCGCCGCCGCTGGTGAACTGCCGCCCGTCCGGTGACACCACCGCCTCCTGCGCCCCGTCGGCGGTCAAGGTCGACACGGGAAGGTCCTCCACCTCACCGGTGGCCCGGGCGAGCACGTAGCGCGACGAGAACGGGACTCCGCCCTTGTCCGTCTCCACGAGCAGGACCAGGCCCGCCACGGTGTTGCCGATGACGCCCGCGCTCGTCCCTGCCACCCGGATGCGGCGCCCGTCCGGCTCGATGACCGTGGTTCCGACCACGTAGGGCACGCTCGCGGGCTCGCCCTGCGGCAGGGAAGCCGCCCAGATGCCGGCAGTGGTCGTGAGCGGCTCCGTGTTGGACGGCGAGGGCGACGGCGAAGGGGGCGGCACGGCGGGCTGGGGCGTCCCGTCGTCGCGCTGCACCGCGGCCACGGCCAGCCCAGCCACCACCACGACGGCAACAACCGCGCCGGTGATGGCCAGCCGCCGGCGGCTGCGCAGGGAGCTGCGGCCCCCGGCCAGGCTGTCCAACAGCACCTGGTCCGGCAGCCCGTCGGGGGCGACGTGGCCGTGCAGGGCCACGCGCAGCTGCCGCTCGAGGTCAGTCTCGACGGGCATGGGCGTCTCCTTCGACGGACTCGGACGCGAGACGCGTCCGCAGGGTGGCCAGGGCGCGCGAGGAGTGCCGCTTGACCGAGCCGGGCGAGCAGCCGAGCGCGTCGGCGATCTCGCGCTCGCTCAGGTCCTCGTAGTAGCGGAGCACGATGACCGCGCGCTGCTGCCGGGGCAGGGCCGCCAGCAGTGGGAACAGGTCAAGGCGGTCCTCGACCATCTCGTGCGGATGCACCACCTGGTCGCGGGCCGGGACCGTGCCGAGGGGCCGGCGCCATGACTCGCGCACCATGATCCGCCGCACGTACGCGTCGCGCGCTCTCTCGTCGCGCACCCGGTGCCACGCGACATACGCGCGGACGAGTGTGGACTGTACGAGGTCCTCCGCAGCGGCGCGGTCGCCCGCGCAGAGGAACAGCGCGGTCCGCAGCAAGGCGCCACCGCGCGCCTCGACGTACCGCGTGAACTCTCCGTCTCGATCGCTCACACCACTAGAGAGGCTCTGGGCCGCTGGTCGGTTGACCTAGCCGCGCAACCGGATGGACAGGCAGGTCACGCAGCCCTCGAGCTTCTCGTACTCGGAGATGTCGACCGCGACGACTCGCAGCCCACGGGACTCGAGCAGCTCCCGGGTGCGTGGGGCGGAGGTGGACATCAGCACCGTCGAGTCGTCGAGGAGGACGACGTGGGCGCCGGGCTCCTCGGGCACCGAGAGGTACGCCGGGAACGCGGCCGGGTCGTCGACCAGCGGGTCGTAGCCGATCACCGTGCCGTCGGGGAGCGCGGTCACGGCGGACTTCAGGTGCAGCACCTTGCTGACCGGGACCGCGACGACGGTCGCACCGAGCGGCTCGAGGTGGGCCCGCAGCTGGTTGAGGCCGGCCTGGTTGGTCCGTCCGCCGAGCCCGACCCAGACCGTGCCACCGTGCTTGAGGACGTCGCCACCGTCCAGAGTGCCCGGCTGCTCGATGCGCTCCACCCGATAGCCGAGCCCGAGCAGCGCCTGCTCGGTGCCCGTCGTCTCGGGCTTCCGCTGGTCCGCGCCCGGGCGGGTGATCACTGCGAGGTCGCCGTAGACGACAGCCGTGTCCTCGACGAACACGGCGTCCGGGCAGTCGTCTGCCGGGTCCACCTCGTAGAGCTCCCAGCCCTCGGCCTGTAGCGCCGCGGCGTACCCGAGCCACTGGTGCCGCGCCTTCTCGACGTCGACGGGCACCCGCTCGAGGTGGGTCAGCAACCCCTCCACGAGGCGGGGACCGGGGCGGCGGACCAGGGCACGCTTGTTCACGACCCGGCTCGCTCACCGAGCACGGGTGAAATGGCCCTCGCGATCACCGACGGCCGGCCCGTGAGCGACTCCTCGGTGTCGGCGAGCGTCATCGCGCGCAGCCCGGCGTTGATGCCCAGCCAGCGCAGCGGCTCGGGCTCCCAGGACGGAGACCGGTGCCCGACCCAGGGCAGAGCCGTCAGCTCGGTGGAGCGGCCCAGGATCAGGTCGCGGAGCGTCCGGCCGGCCAGGTTGGTGGTCGAGACCCCGTCGCCGACGTAGCCACCGGCCCAGGCCAGCCCGGTGCCGCGGTCCAGCCCGACCGAGGCGCACCAGTCGCGGGGGATCCCGAGCGGCCCGCCCCAGGCGTGGGTGAACCGGGTGCGCTGCAGCACCGGGAACAGGTCGAGCAGCGTGGCGTGCAGAGCCGCGAAGACTCGCGGGTCGCGGTCGAACGCGGGGGAGACACGGGACCGCAGGTGGTACGGCGCCCCGCGGCCACCGAAGACGAGCCGGTCGTCGGCGGTCCGCTGCCCGTAGATGATCAGGTGCCGGTGGTCGGAGAACGTCTCGCGCCGGGCCAGGCCGATCTCGTCCCAGACCGCCGACGCCAGCGGCTCGGTCGCGATGATCAGCGAGTAGACCGGCACCACCGCCCGCGCCAGCCCGGGCAGCCGGGGCGTGTACCCCTCCGTCGCCCGGACGACGTACGGCGCCCGCACCGAGCCGCGGGCCGTGCGCACGACCCCTGGCGCGATCGAGAGCGCCGGGGTCCGCTCGTGGAGGGCGACCCCGCGCCGGGTGACCGCGTCGGCCAGGCCCCGGACCAGTCGCGCCGGGTGGATCGCCGCGCAGTCGGGGGTGTACGTCGCGCCGAGGGTCCGCGTCGCTCGCAGCCGCTGGCCGGCCTCGGCGGGGGAGAGCACCTGGTCGCCGTACTCCGAGCGCGCCCGCGTGAGCTGGGCCGTGTTCCGGGCGAGCACGATGGTGCCGCCCTTGGTGAAGTGACAGTCGATCCCCTCGGCGAGGGTCACGCGCTGGACCTCGTCGACCGAGGCTCGCATCGCCGCATCCTGCGCCTCGCCCAGCGATGTCGGGAACAGCGCCGAGCACCAGCCGCCGTTTCGTCCGGATGCGCCGAAGCCGGCGACCTCCGCCTCGACCACGACGATCCGCAGGCCCGGGTCGGCCTGCGAGAGGTAGTACGCCGTCCAGAGCCCGGTGTAGCCGGCGCCGACGATCGCCACGTCAGCCTCGACGTCACCGTCCAGGCCGGGCCGCGGCGTCCAGTCGGTCGGCGTCGTCTCGTGCCACAGGGACAGGCTTGCCATCGACTGGCTGGGGATCAGCGGACTCCCCACGAGTACGTCTGCTTGCGGAGGTGGAGGTACATGAACGTCTCGGTCGACTGCACGCCGTCGATCGAGCGGATCCGTTCGCTGATGATCTCGAGCAGGTGCTCGTCACTCTCGGCGACCACCTCGGCCAGAATGTCGTAGGCGCCGGCGGTGACCACGACGTAGTCGACCTCGTCGAGGCCCGCGATCGCGTCGGCAACCGGTTCGATGGCGCCGGTCACCCGGACGCCGACCATGGCCTGGCGCGCGAAACCGAGCTCCATCGGGTCGGTGACAGCGACGACCTGCATGACACCGGAGTCGGTGAGCCGCTGGACCCGCTGCCGCACCGCGGCCTCGGACAGCCCGACCACCTTGCCGATCGAGGCGTACGAACGCCGCCCGTCCTGCTGCAGCTGGCTGATGATCGCCTTGGAGACGTCATCGAGGACCTGGCGCTCCCTGGTGCGCTTACCCCTCATGGCGCGCAACGTACTCCGGTCGCATGCTGTTCCGCCTCTCAACGCGGCGATTCACGAAGGATTTCGTTGCCAAAAGGTTACGACAACGCGGGATCCCTTGTTGGCGGTCGGCTCCCATGACACGATCCGCAGAATGTGGGCGATCGCGCGGAGCACATGCAGGTGACCTCGGGACCGGACCGGCTGGGGCCGGTGTCGCCCAGCGGTCGCGGGCTGACGAGGCGCGGTGTCCTCAGAGGCGGAGGTGCGGTCGCCTTCGTGGGGGTGAGTGCCGCAGCGCTCAAGCTGCCGTTCTTCGGCGTCGACGGCGCGCAGGTGGACGCGGCGTCCTGTCTCGGCAAGGACATCTCCGCCAGCGACAAGCGG
The DNA here is from genome assembly GCA_033854925.1 of Nocardioidaceae bacterium. Lineage (GTDB taxonomy): Bacteria > Actinomycetota > Actinomycetes > Propionibacteriales > Nocardioidaceae > Nocardioides. The sequence continues at coordinate 4,621 of JAWWPK010000442.1, forward strand.
CTGATCATCTCGAACTGGCCGGCCTACATCGACCCGCGGCGCAAGAAGACGTCGACCGCGTCGGTCTTCACCCAGACCACCGGCGTCAGCGTCGACTACACCGACGACGTCAACGACAACTCCGAGTTCTACGCCAAGGTGAAGAACCAGCTCGGGTCCTGCCAGCCGGTCAAGCGGGACATGATGGTCCTCACCGACTGGATGGCCGCGCGGATGGTGGACCTGGGCTGGATCCAGAAGCTGGATGTCGCGAAGATCCCCAACGTCACCGCCAACATCATCGAGCCGCTGCGCAACCGGCAGTGGGACCCGGACTTCGAGTACCACGCGCCGTGGCAGAGCGGCCTGACCGGGATCGCCTACAACGCTGACGCGACCGGCGAGGTGAAGAGCTTCGAGGAGCTGCTCACCCGCGACGACCTCAAGGGCCGGATCTCGCTGCTCACCGAGATGCGCGACACGATGGGCTTCCTGCTCAAGGTCACCGGTTCCGACCCGAGCGACTTCAGCGAGGACGACTGGCACAACGCCCTCGACAAGCTGCAGCAGGTCGTGTCCACGGGCCAGGTCCGGGCCTTCACCGGCAACGAGTACATCCAGGACCTCGCGGCCGGGAACATCGTCGCCTGCGAGGCGTGGTCGGGCGACGTCATCCAGGCCCAGTTCGACAACCCGGCCATCAAGTTCGTCGCTCCCGAGGAAGGGCTGATGCTCTGGAGCGACAACATGCTGGTGCCGAACCTCGCCCAGCACCAGACGAACGCCGAGCTCTGGATGAACTACTACTACCAGCCGGACATCGCCGCGAAGCTTGCCGCGTGGGTCAACTACATCTGTCCCGTGCAGGGTGCGCAGCAGGAGATGGAGAAGATCGACCCCACCCTGGTCGACAACCCGCTGATCTTCCCGGATGCCGAGACCCTCGCCGTGACGATGGACTTCATGCCGCTGAAGGAAGCCCAGATCACCCAGTACGAAGGAGAGTTCGCCGATGTCACAGGTGGCTGAGGCCACGGCCTCCCCGGGGCCGTCCGAGGAGCCGGACGAGCTGGCCGACGCGTCGTCGTACGACGGCCTCGCGCTGCGGCAGCTGACCAAGCACTTCGGGGCCTTCCGCGCGGTCCACGAGCTCGACCTCGACGTGCCCCGCGGGTCGTTCTTCGCCCTGCTCGGTCCATCCGGCTGCGGCAAGACCACGACCCTGCGGATGGTGGCCGGCCTCGAGACGCCCAGCTCGGGCTCGATCACGCTGGCCGGCAGCGACATCACCTACTCCAAGCCGTACCAGCGCCCGGTCAACACCGTCTTCCAGAGCTATGCGCTCTTCCCGCACCTCGACATCTACGAGAACGTCGCGTTCGGACTGCGCCGCCGCAAGAAGACCGACGTCGACACCCAGGTGCGGGAGATGCTCGAGCTGGTCGAGCTCAGCTCCCAGGCGCGGAAGAAGCCGGCCCAGCTCTCCGGCGGCCAGCAGCAGCGGGTCGCGCTGGCCCGGGCGCTGATCAACAGCCCCGAGGTGCTGCTGCTCGACGAGCCGCTCGGCGCGCTCGACCTCAAGCTGCGCCGTTCGATGCAGATCGAGATCAAGCGGATCCAGACCGAGGTCGGGCGCACCTTCATCCACGTCACCCACGACCAGGAGGAGGCCATGACCATGGCTGACACGGTCGCGGTGATGAACGCCGGCGTGATCGAGCAGATGGGCGCGCCGGCCGAGCTCTACGAGAACCCGCGCTCGACCTTCGTCGCGAACTTCCTCGGTCAGTCGAACCTGATCGAGGGGACGATCAAGAACCGCGCGGCGGACGTGGTCAGCGTCGACATGCACGGCATCCCGGTCACGGTCCCCACCGGGCGCTCGCACGCGCCGGGCGACCGGGGCTGGGTCGGGATCCGGCCCGAGAAGGTGCTGATCGGCGACGTGGGCGAGGCGCTCGACGCCCCGGGCAACACCATCCCGGGCGGGGTGGTGAGCGACGTGAGCTTCGTGGGCGTCAGCACCCAGTACCTCGTCCGGATGCCGTGGGGCCAGGAGCTCCAGATCTTCTCGCAGAACACCGGTCGCACCCGGATCTTCGCCGTGGGCGACAAGGTCGAGCTCTCGTGGCGACCTGAGTACGCGTTCCTCCTCGATGCTGCGCAGGACGCCTCGGCCGGTGCGCAGCGGGTGGACGCGGATGGCTGAGATGGTGCGCCGGCGCGGCCGCACCGGCTACCTGCTCCTGCTCCCGGCCGCGCTCTGGCTGGGGATCTTCTTCGTCGTCCCGTTCTACTCCCTGGTGGCGACCAGCCTCTTCGACCCGAGCGGCTCGGACGCCAAGGGGTACGACATGACGTACCACTTCGCGAACTACTGGCACGTGCTGAAGGACTACGGCAAGCCCCACAGCCTGACCAACCTGGGTCCGCTCCTGCGCTCGCTCTGGTACGGCGCCATCGCCACCGGGCTGTGCCTGGTCCTGGGCTACGTGCTGGCCTACGCGATCGCCTTCAAGGCCGGGCGCTGGAAGAACCTGATGCTGGTCCTGGTCATCGCGCCGTTCTTCACCAGCTTCCTGGTCCGCACGCTCTCCTGGAAGCTGATCCTGGCCGACGACGGATTCGTCGTGAACTCGTTGCAGGCGGTGCACCTCCTCGGCTCGGACGGCCGGCTCCTCGCGACCCCCATCGCCGTGGTGGCCGGGCTGACCTACAACTTCCTGCCGTTCATGGTGCTGCCGCTGTTCGCGAGCATCGACAAGATCGACCACCGGCTGATCGAGGCGGCCAGTGACCTCTACGCCAACCCGATCAAGGGCTTCTTCAAGGTGACCTGGCCGCTGTCGCTGCCGGGCGTGGTCTCCGGGACACTGCTGACGTTCATCCCGGCGGTGGGCGACTACATCAACGCCCAGCTGCTCGGCAGCCCGAACCAGCGGATGATCGGGTCGGTCATCCAGAGCCTGTTCACCGACGCCAACAACTACCCGGCGGCCGGGGCGCTCTCGATGATCCTGATGGTCCTGATCGTCGCCATGGTGCTGTTCTACGTCCGCCGCGCCGGCACGGAGGAGCTGCTGTGACGTGGCTGCGCAAGCACCTCGTCCTGATCCTGGGGCTGCTGGTCCTCGTCTACACGTTCATCCCGATCTTCGTGGTCGTGCTGATGAGCTTCAACGCCCCGGCTTCCCGCCTGATCTACCGCTTCGACGGCTTCACCTTGCACAACTGGATGAACCCATGCGAGGACCCATCGATGTGCTCGGCGCTCGGACGGAGCATCGAGATCGGCCTGCTGGCGACCGTCGGCTCGACGATCCTGGGCACGCTCGCGGCGTTCGCGCTGGTCCGCCACGACTTCCGCGGGCGGTCCACGGCGAACCTGCTCATCTTCCTGCCGATGGCCGCGCCCGAGATCGTGATGGGCTCCTCGCTGCTGGCGCTGTTCGTCGGCGCCGGCTTCGCCGGGCAGCTCGGCTTCTGGACGATCCTGATCGCCCACATCATGTTCTGCCTGTCGTTCGTCGTCGTCACCGTGCGGTCGCGCCTCGCAGGCATGGACGACACCCTCGAACAGGCGGCGATGGACCTCTACGCCACCCCGAGACAGACGTTCTGGCGGGTCACCTTCCCACTCGTCTTCCCGGGCATCCTCGGCGCCGCGCTGCTCAGCTTCTCCCTGTCGTTCGACGACTTCATCGTCACCAACCTGAACGCCGGCCAGACGACGACGTTCCCCATGTATGTCTGGGGCGTCGCGCAGCGCGGCGTACCGATGCAGGTGAACGTCGTCGGCACCGTGATGTTCGTGATCTCGATCATCATCGTCGTCGGCGGCGAGCTGAACTCCAGGCGGCGGGCGCGGGCCCTGGCCTGACGTGCCCCGGACCCGGCGGGGTCGCCGCCGGGTCCTTCGGGCGGCACGGTCAGCTGATGGTGAGCGACTCGACCGCGGCGTGGATCAGGTCGGCCACGGCCTGCGGCTGGGATACATAGACCGAGTGGCTGCCGGGGACCTCCCGGACCGTGGCGCCGGTCCGCTCGGCCATGGCCCGCTGGGCCGGGGGCGGGATCATGTGGTCGTCGCTGGCGACCAGGTACCAGCTCGGCTTGGAGCGCCAGCCGGGCTCGGTGACCTCCCCGCCGAGCGCGCCGACGCCCCAGGGGACCTGGGAGTCGGCCATGAAGGCCGCCTCGTCCGCCGGCAGGTCGCCCGCGAACGACTCGTGGAACTTGTCGCGGTCCAGGAACAGGTAGCCGTCGCGGGGCGGCAGGATCGGCGGCACCGGCGCTCCGGGCGGCGGGTCCGCGATGAGGGTGTTCACGGACTCGCCCTTGTCTGGGGCGAACGCCGCGATGTAGACGAGCCCGGCGACGCGCTGGTCACTGCCGGTCTCGGTGACCACGACGCCGCCGTAGGAGTGGCCGACGAGCACGACGGGGCCGTCGATGTCGTCGAGGACCTGCTTGGTGGCGGCCACGTCTCCCTCGAGGGAGACGGTCGGGTTCTGCACGACCGCGACCCGGTGGCCCTGGGCGCGGAGCCGGTCGTAGACGCCGCGCCAGCCGGAGCCGTCGACGAAGCCGCCGTGGATGAGTACCACGGTCGGCTGGATGGATGCGTTCATTGTGTTCCTCCTTGGGTTGGTTGAAGCTGCAACAACGTTAGGAACAGGGCCGGCCCGGAGGCATCGGGGAAACCCCTCGGCCGCGCGACCGGACACCCTCGATCGCGGGCACCGGGGTGGAGGATGATGCCCCGGTGGAGGAGAGCACCGCGGCCGCGTTCGGGCTGTTCGGGCGCGAGGAGGCACTCCGCGTTCTGAGCGGCGTCCTGGACACCGGCGGGAGCGCTGTCATCACGGGCGATCCCGGCGCCGGGAAGAGCAGCCTGCTGAAGGTCGCAGACCAGCTCGCCCAGCGCCGGGGACGGCGGGTTCTGTCCGTCACTCCCACCCAGTTCGACCGCGGACTGCCGTTCGCAGGGCTGGCCGAGCTGGTCGCCCAGTGCCCCGAGGGCGCGGACCGGGGTCTCCCGGAGCCGCAGCGCCGGGCACTCACGGTCGCCCTCCAGGGAGCCGAACCTGATGGACCAGAGGTGGACGCTCTCGCCGTACCTCTTGCGGTTCGGGGACTGCTGGCGCACCTGTGCGAGTCCGAGCCGGTCGCCCTGGTCATCGATGACCTGCAGTGGCTCGACCAGGCCACGGCCGGCAGCCTCGGCTTCGCGCTCCGCCGCGTGCCCGTCGCGCAGAACGAGCTGAGCGTCCTGATCGGGACCCGACCCGACCCGGGCGCTGGCAACGAGCTGATCCGGGTCCTGTCCGGTCCACGGCACGAGTTCTCGCTGCCTCCCCTGGAGGACTGGGCGATCGGGCAGCTCCTGCGCGCCCGCTTGGGTGCGCGCTGGACTCCACCGATGAGCGCCGAGGTGGCGCGGGTGAGCCGCGGCAACCCGTTCCTGGCCCTGATGATCGCGGAGGCGATGCAGTCCGAGCTGTCCAGGTGGTGCTGGAGCTTCCAGGACGGTCACGAGCCGGTGTTTCCCGTGCCTCCGAGCCTGGCCGGACTCCTCGGCGAGAAGGTCGGGCTGCTGCCGCGGGACGCCCGCGACGTGCTCCTGCTCGTGTCCGCAGCCGGGCGGCTCACCGTCGCGCAGCTGCGGGGGATCATCGGAGAGGCGCAGGTGCGGTCGGCCCTGGAAGCCGCCGCGGACTGGGACGTGGCCACGGTGGGCGCCGGGTCGGTGGTCACCTTCACGCATCCGCTCCTGGCTTCGGCGATCTACGACGACGCGGGACCGGCCGCACGGCGTCGTGCGCACGGCGTCCTGGCCGGTGTTCTCGACGACCCCGTGAGCGAGCTCGGCACCGCTCCAGGACGGTCACGGCTCCCGACGAAGCAGTTGCCCTCGAGCTGGAGCTGGCGGCCGACATCTCGCGGGCACGTGGAGCTCAGGCCCTGGCCGGCGAGCTGTTGGAAGCAGCCGCTCTGGCCACCCCAGCCGGGGTGGACAGCGCTGCCAGCCTGGGTCGCTGGCTCCGGGCGGTGGATGCCCACCTCGATGGCGGCGACGGGCCGGCGGCGAAGGCTGCTCTGGACATCGCGTCGACCCTGGTCGCGGGCTCCGAGCAGCAAGCTCAGGTGCTGGTGCGGCAGCTGAGGATGGCCGGCGACAACTCGGTCCCGCGATCCCTCGCTGAGCAGGCGGTTCGACTGGCTCCGCCAGGCAGTGAGGCCCGCGCTGAGACCTTGCTCATCCTGGGCGAGGTCCACCGCCAACAAGGGCGCGGCCGACTGGCGTGGCGGGTGACCCAGCTGGCGGTCACGGCGTCGGCGACTCTCGGGCGGTCGGACTTCGAGCTCGCGGCCGTCAGCAACCGGCTGGCTGTCGAGCGGATCTGGGGCCTGGGTCAGCCCGAGCAGTCAGTGCGAGACATCGAAGGGCTGGGCGACAGGCTGGAGCGCGACCTGCCCTCCACTGCCTTCGTCTGGGCGCCCGCATGGGCCAAGAGCTTCTATGCGCCGTGGGGCGATGCGTCGGCCGAGAAGCAGGCCCGGGACGGCATCTCGAGGCTGGTCCAGGCAGGCAGGTACGGCGACCTGTCGCACCTCTACATCTCCCTTGTTCTCGTCCTCGTCCGCGCCTCGAGGGTGCGCGATGCCCAGGCAGCCCTGGACGAGGCCGACCGTTCGGGTGCCTGGGCTGCGGTGACGCTTCAAGAGGACATCGCTCGCGTGTTCGTCAAGGAGTACGCGGGCGATCTGGACGATGCTCGGAGCCTGGCCGAGAGTGCGGTGTCACAGTCGCGGATCGGCGGGTCGACGTACTGGTTGAGCGGCTTTCTTGCGCAGCTCGGATTCATCGAGACCTCCGCTCGGAACTGGAAGGCGGCACTCGAGTCCCTGCGCGAGCTCGCCGACATCTTCGCGACCACCAGGATGGTCGACCTGGAGCAGCTCCTGTGGGGGGTCGACTACGCCGACGCCGCGTTGCAGGTCGGCGCCCTGGACGACGTGGAGGCGGCCATCTCGGTGCTGCGCCGACAGGGTGACTCCGGAAGGCCGGAGGCGCTGGTCGCCGCGGATCGGTGCGCGGCGCTGCTGACGGCAGCGCGGGGCGACGTGGACACGGCGTTGAGCGAGCTGGTCAGGATCGTCGACCAGCCAGGAACGGAGTGCCCGTTCGAGGCGGCGCGGTCGCGACTGGCTCTGGGACAGGTCTACCGCCGCGCCGGGTACAAGAGCATGGCCGCCCAGGCCCTGAACGCCGCCGCGGACGCGTTCGACGAGCTGGGCATTCCGCGCTGGGCGGAACGAGCCCGGCACGAAGTCGGCCGGGCCGGACTCACTGCCTCTGGGGGCACGCTGACGGCCACCGAGCGCAGGGTCGCCGAGCTGGTGGGCTCCGGACAGTCGAACCAGGAGACCGCCGCGGAGCTGTTCATGTCCGTCAAGACCGTGGAAGCCAACCTGACCCGGATCTACCGCAAGCTCTCCGTGCGGTCGAGGACCGAGCTCGCCAACCGCTTGAACAAGGTCGAGGCGACAACCCGCGACTAGAAGCGGACCACCGTGACCTGTGGCAATCTGCGGACGTGAATCTTCCTCGCCGCGACGTCGATCCGGATGGACTGCTGGAGTACTCGGTCGTCTTCACCGACCGGTCCTTGAACCACATGTCCAAACGCTTCGTCGGGGTGATGCAGGACATCATCGACGTCCTGTGCACGACGTACGGCGCCGAGACGGTCGCGGTCGTCCCGGGTGGCGGCACCTACGCCATGGAGGCTGTCGCCCGGCAGCTTGCGACGGGGCGGCGCTGCCTCGTGATCCGCAACGGTCTCTTCTCCTACCGCTGGTCGCAGATCTTCGATGCCGGGTCCGTGGCCGGCGAGACGACTGTCTGCACGGCCCGCCCGGTGTCCGGTGAGCGGCAGGCTCCCTGGACACCGGCGCCGGTCGCCGAGGTCGTCGAGGCCATCGAGCGCACCCGTCCGGAGGTCGTGTTCGCGGCACATGTCGAGACAGCGGCAGGAATGGTGCTGCCCGATGAGTACGTCCGCGCGGTCGCCGCGGCGACGCACGGGGTCGGTGGGCTCTTCGTCCTCGACTGCATCGCGTCAGGGGCGCTGTGGGTGAACATGACCGACCTCGGCGTCGACGTCCTGCTCAGCGCCCCACAGAAGGGCTGGAGCGGCTCACCCTGTGCGGGCTACGTGATGCTCGGCGAGGCCGGTCGGGCAGGCGTCATGTCGACCACCTCGACCAGCTTCGCGGTCGACCTCCAGAAGTGGCTGACGATCACCGAGGCCTACACCCAGGGGCAGACGCCCTACCACGCCACGATGCCGACCGACACGCTGGCACACGACGCCGCCCTCATGCTCGAGACCCGCGCCGCCGGGCTCACCGAGCTGCGTCAGGCCCAGATCTCGCTCGGCACGCGAGTCCGCGCCATGTTCGCGGAGCTGGGCTTCCCGTCCGTCGCGGCCGACGGGTTCGCGGCGCCCAGCGTGGTGGTGGCCTTCACGGATGACCCCGAGATCCGCAGCGGCGCGAAGCTCAAGCAGCGTGGCCTCCAGGTGGCAGCCGGCGTACCCCTGATGTGCGGTGAAGGCGACGACTTCTCGACGTTCCGAGTCGGGCTCTTCGGCCTCGACAAGCTCACCGATGTCGATGGCACCGTCGAACGGCTCGAAGCACACCTCCGGCGTTGACGCGGACCTGACGCGGCACCATGGCGCCCATGTCCTTGCCCACCCCCGCACTGCACACCGCCCGCTTGCGGTTGCGGCCCTTCGCCAGCGCGGACGCGGGGGCCCTCTACGCGCTGCACAGCAACGCCTACGTGCTGCGCTACTGGGACGCGCCGCCGTGGAGCGAGCCTGAGCGCGCCGAGCGCTTCATCACGGCTTGCCAGCAGATGGCCGAGGACGGCACTGGTGCGCGGCTGGCCATCGACCTCGCCTCCGACGCGTCGTTCCTGGGCTGGTGCAGCCTGACCCGATGGAACGCGGACTATCGCAGCGCGGCGTTGGGCTACTGCCTCGGCGACGCGGCATGGGGCCATGGCTATGCGACGGAGGCCGCGGGCTCGGTGCTGCAGTGGGCGTTCGAGACCCTCGACCTGAATCGAGTGCAGGCCGAGACCGATACCCGCAACGCGGCATCTGCTCGGGTGCTGGAGAAGCTCGGATTCGTGCGTGAAGGGACGCTGCGGGAGGACTGCGTCGTGAACGGCGAGGTGTCGGACTCGTGGGTCTACGGACTGCTCAGGCGGCAGTGGCAGCCGTCGTCCGCGTCGGGCCCAGGTCGCTGAATGCTCGTCACTCGCGCCTGCGGAGGAGGTCGCGTGGATG
>JAWWPK010000443.1:0-3068 GCA_033854925.1 Nocardioidaceae bacterium
CCGACCGAGCTGTTCTGACCGTATGCCGCGATGGCACGTGCGTCCTCCAGGACCAGGCTGTGCTTGTAGATCCGCTCGTGGGCCGCCTCCAGCGAACGGACGAGCTTCTGCGTGCCGACCACGAAGATGACGTTGGCGGCACCCCAGGCGTAGGACGCCAGCTGGCTCCCTGACGCAGAGGCGATGAGCAGCGTCCCGTCCTGGGTGACCGCGTGCACGCTTCCGAGCGCGTAGTCAGGCTGCCCGCCGATGGCTTTCATCTGCTGCGCCTGGGTCGCGAAGTCGAGCTCGAACATCTTGTTCCGCGCCGACTCGTACGGGCTGTCGACGTCGTTCACGGCGTCTGCGACGCCGGTCTCCTGCAAGGTCACCGACGTGTTGGTCATGACCGACGATCCGCGTGGGATCCGCGTCAGGACTGCGTCCCGGGCCGCGTCGAGGTCGCCTACCACATCGACGCTGAACCCGTGCTCTTCGAGGGCGACGACGGTGCGCTGGACTGTCGCCTCGTCGGCGGGGGTCGTAAAGCGCTCCGAGGTGTTGGTCGTCATCCTGGATCCTCCTTCGGGTCACCCCCGTGCGACGCGGTCGCGACCAGCACACCGTCGGTCGAGGCGGTCCGGGTTCGCATCTGCCGATGGCCAGTCGTCACGGCCTGGGCTGTCCTGAGGGTCAGCGTCCATGGCACTCTGCAGTACGGGATGAGAGTCCGGCTCCTGACAGCTTGGGTGGGCGACATGTCATCGATCGAAGTCGCCGCGGTACCGGAGGCTCCGGTCCTGACCGCGGAGCAGCTGGACGCGATCGCGAGGCGAGGGGTCCGGCAGGACGTCGAGGTCGGGGAGGTCCTCTACCGAGCGGGTGACCGCGACTACGACTTCGTCGTCCTCGGCTCGGCTGAGGTGGATGTCTTCCGTCCCGCGATGCCAGGGGCACCCCCGGAGCTGATCGTCCGATGGGGACCTGGCCGCTTCCTCGGCGAGCTGGGACTGGTCACGGGCCAGACGGCGATGGCGACCACCGTCACGTCGTCTCCTGGTGACGTCTACCGGCTCGGTCCGGCGGCGTTTCGGCGCCTGATGGACGAGGATGCCGCGCTGTCAGACGTGATCCTGCGGGCCTTGCTCGAGCGGCGCGAGTCGCTGCGACTCGGCGAAGGCGCCAAGACGGTGGAGATCCTCGGGAGCACGCTGTCGGCAGCCACTCACGCGTTGCGCACCTGGGCGTCCCGGCAGCACGTCCCGCACGACTGGGTCGACTTCGACGAACCTGCCGGTCAGGCGCTGGCCCGTGCCGCCGGCGTCGAGGCTCTCGATCTGCCCGCGGTGATCATGCCGAACCGGATCGTGCGCCGGGCGACGCCCGGAGACGTGGCCGAACAGCTCGGCTTGACGTTCCGCCACGTCGAGGGCGTCACCTACGACGTCACCATCGTCGGCGGCGGTCCGGCTGGTCTCGCCGCGGCGGTCTACAGCTCCTCCGAGGGACTGGGGACCATGCTTCTCGACAGCGTCGCCGTCGGTGGCCAAGCGGCGGCCAGCGCCCGCATCGAGAACTACCTGGGCTTCCCCTCTGGTGTCAGCGGGGTAGAGCTCGCCTCGCGTGCCCTGGTGCAGGCGAACAAGTTCGGCGCACACATCGCCAGCCCCTGCGAGGTCGTCGCCCTGGACTGCGAGGACGGCCATCTGCACGTGACGCTGTCCAACGGCGAGGTCGTGGACTCCAAGTCCGTCGTCCTGGCGACGGGTGCGCGCTACCGGAAACTGCCCCTCGAGGGGTGGAGTGACTACGAGGCCACTGGCATCTACTACGCGGCGACGGAACTCGAGGCGAGGGCATGCGCGGGGGAGCCGGTGACCGTCGTGGGCGGCGCCAACTCAGCTGGTCAGGCCTCGCTGTTCCTCGCGGACCGCGGTAGCGCGGTGGAGCTCGTCGTGCGTGCGCCCGACCTGGCGACGGAGATGTCGCAGTACCTGGTCGCGCGGGTGCTCGCGCACCAGCACATCACCGTGCGGATCAGCTCCAACGTCACCGGGTTGCATGGCGACGGGCGACTCGAGGGGATCACGGTCACGTCGACGGACGAGCAAGCTGGTATCCGACGGCCGTGCCGTGGCTTGTTCTGCTTCATCGGCGCGGCTCCCGCGACTGACTGGCTGGGCGGCATCGCGCTCGACGCCGACGGGTTCGTCCTCACCGATGAGCGCCTCACTGCCGAGAACCTCGGCCCCGCCTGGACCCTGCTGGGCCGACGGCCGCTTCCGTTCGAGACCAGCGTGCCCGGCGTGTTCGCCGTGGGCGACGTCCGGGCCGGCTCCCTCAAGCGCGTGGCGGCGGCCGTCGGTGAGGGCGCCAGCGTCATCCGCTCGGTCCATCTCGCCCGGACTCCGACCGCCTGAGCTCACCATCGTTGGTTCGGGCCAAGCTCCGGCAGGTCGTCAAGCTGCCATGCCCAGTCCGGGACGGCCGGGAAGCTTGGCAGGTGGCCGACCGCAACCGCGGGCATCCCGTCGATGTCGGTGCCGGCAGGGAACTGCGCGCGCTGCTTGACGACGGCTCCGGCGCGCACCACGCACCCGGGACCGAGCACGCTGCCATCACACACGATGGCGCCGGGCTCGATCACCGATCGTGCGCCGATCCGGCACCCATGGATCATGGCTCCCGGGCCCACGGTCACCCCGTCGTCGATGACCAGGTCGTTGTTGGGCAGCAGGTGCAGGACCGTGTTCTCGAGGATCTGGACGCCGTTGCCGATCCGGACCGGTCCGTGGGAGTCGCCGACGATCTTCACTCCGGCGCCGATGATGGAACGCTCGCCGACGACCACGTCCCCGGTGATCTCGGCAGTCGGGAAGACCCTGGCTGTACTGGCTATGGTCGGCACGACACCGCGGTACGCGTAGAGCTGTCCCATGGTGATCGCTCCCTGTCTGTGCGAGACGATGACGGCGGACGGCGCCGGGACGGAGAGGTCGCCCTCGCGCAGGCCGAGCAGACGGTCGAGGTCACTGGCTGAGACCGCGCGGATGACGCGAGCCGGCCGGCCGACAGCGACGACGTCGCTG
>JAWWPK010000444.1:0-11122 GCA_033854925.1 Nocardioidaceae bacterium
GGGCACAGCGCGGACATCAAGAACCTCGTCGCCGACCTCCAGGCCTTCCAGCCGACGTTCGTCCTCGCCGTGCCGCGAGTCTTCGAGAAGGTGTTCAACACCGCATCCCAGCGGGCCACCGCCGACGGTCGCGGCGCGATCTTCGACCGGGCCGCAGAGATCGCCATCGCCTACTCGCGCGGCCTCGACAAGGGCAAGCCGTCCCTCGCCGTACGTGCGCAGCACGCGGTGTTCTCCCGGCTCGTCTACGGCAAGCTCCGCGAGGCCCTCGGAGGGCACTGCGAGTTCGCCGTGTCCGGCGGGGCCCCGCTCGGCGACCGGCTCGGGCACTTCTACCGCGGTATCGGCGTCACGGTCCTCGAGGGCTACGGCCTGACCGAGACCACCGCGGCCCTGACCGTCAACCAGCCAGACGCACTCAAGATCGGCACCGTCGGACGACCAATCCCTGGCACCGCCGTACGCGTGGCCGAGGACGGTGAGCTCCTCTTCAAGGGCGGCCAGGTCTTCACCGGCTACTGGCGCAACGAGGCCGCGACCGCCGAGGCGCTCGAGCCGGACGGCTGGTTCCACACCGGCGACGTCGGCGAGGTCGACGACGAGGGCTTCGTCCGGATCACCGGCCGCAAGAAGGAGATCCTGGTGACCGCCGGCGGCAAGAACGTCGCACCGGCCGCCCTCGAGGACCGGGTCCGAGCGCACGCGCTGGTGGACCAGTGCCTGGTGGTCGGCGACGGGCAGCCGTTCATCGCGGCGCTGGTCACCCTCGACCGGGAGGCCGTCGCCATCTGGGCAGACCAGCACGGGAAGTCCACCAAGGCCGAGGACCTCGTCGACGACCCCGACCTGCACGCCGAGATCGAGACCGCGATCGAGGACGCCAACAAGGCCGTGTCCAAGGCTGAGTCGATCCGCAAGTTCCGGATCCTGCCAGACGAGTGGACCGAGGAGGGCGGGCAGCTCACGCCCAGCCTCAAGCTCAAGCGCAACGTCGTGATGCGCGAGGCAAAAGACGACGTCGCTGCCTTGTACACGTAGCCCGGGCCGTCCCGGGGACCTTCGTCCCTAGTCACACGAGTTCCGCCAAAACGCGTACGCGCCACCCCGCTGGTTCCTACAGTTCTAGACCAAAGGACAGCACTCGTGGGACAGGGCTGGCAGGCACATCGGCCTGCCTCCCCTAGGGACGGAAAGGTCTCGTTTCGATGGACCGTCGCAGGATTCTTCTGGTTGTGGCCGTGCTCGTGGCAGCGGTCGGCTCCGCGCTCGTCTTCCTCTACACCAAGGGTGCTGACACCCGGGCGGAGCAGAAGTTCGACACCGTGGAGGTACTCGAAGCCACCGCTGTGATCGCCCCGGGCGAGAAGTTCGAGGACGCGCAGGCCGCCGGCAAGCTGGCGTTGCAGTCGGTGTCCCAGGACGCGCTGCTCGACGGCTACCAGACCACCACGGACTCGCTGGGCGGCACCGTGTCGCTCGGCACCATCTACCCGGGCGAGCAGATCATCTCGGCGAAGTGGGGCACCTCCGCGTTGGTGCAGTCCACGCTGCAGATCCCGGACGGGGCGATGGCGGCCTCGGTGAACCTGACCGACCCTGGGCGCGTCGCCGGCTTCGTCAACCCCGGCTCCCAGGTGGCGGTGTTCATCTCGGGGACCGACCCGACGAACGGTCTGCCGTTCACCCGCATGCTCCTGGACCGGATCACGGTCCTCGGCGTCGGCTCCACCACGCCGGTGTCGACGACCACCACCGACCAGACGGGCGCCTCGACCACGGAGCAGCTGCCCCGGACCCTGATCACCATGGCCCTGACGCAGGCGCAGGTCGAGAAGGTGACCTTCGGTGCCGCCAACGGTGAGCTGTCCTTCGCCCTGCTCACCGACAAGAGCGCTGTGCAGCCCGACGCCGCCGGGATCGACGCCACCACCCTCTTCAAGTGAGGAACTGAGCCCACATGCCCGTCGTCGTTGACCCCGACCCGATGGTCGTGGAGACCCTCCTGGCGTCCATGCCGGCAGGGGCCCACGGCGTCGAGTCCGTGGACCGCCTCAACGCGTGGCTGAGTGCGCACTCCGACGAGTACGTCGTCGTGCTCGGGCCGACCTTGACCGACGAGGAGTCCGTCGTCACGTGCGAGGTGCTCCGCACCACGGCACCGGCGATCAGCACCATCCTCGCCCGCGAGCACCTGGACGGTGAGCTGCTGGCCGCCGCGATGAAGTCCGGCGCCCGCGATGTCGTGCACCACACCGACAGCAACGCGATCGCCGCATCGATCGGACGGGCCTTCGAGCTGTACGTCGCCCTGCGGGGTCCGGCCGGCTCGATGCACATGAGCAAGGTGATCGCCGTCTTCTCACCCAAGGGCGGCGTCGGCAAGACCACGATCTCGGTCAACCTGGCGCTTGCACTGACCGAGAAGGGTGCCCGCCGGGTCTGCCTGGTCGACCTGGACCTCGCCTTCGGAGACGTCGCGATCACGATGCAGCTGTTCCCGACACACTCCATCGAACAGGCCATCGGCTCGGAGGACGCGATCGACGTCGAGCTGCTCGACGCCCTGCTCACCCGGCATCAGGACTCGCTCATGGTGCTCGCCGCTCCCCCGCACCCCGACACCCGTGAGCGGGTCACGCCGCTGCTGGTCTCCCGGATCATTCGCACCCTTCGGGAGACCTTCGACTACATCGTCATCGACATGGCCCCGGCCTTCGACGAGCAGATGCTCACCGCACTCGACGAGACCGACGAGATCGTGCTGGTCACCACCCTCGACGTGCCGACCCTGAAGAACGTCAAGGTCGCCGTGGAGACCTTCGATGCGCTGCACATCGCCCGCGACAACCGGCACCTGGTGCTCAACCGCGCGGACGACGAGGTCGGCATCACCGCCGACAAGGTCGAGGGCATCCTCGGGATGACCGTCGAGGCCCAGATCTCCAGCTCGCTCGAAATCGCCGCAGCCACCAATGCCGGCAGCCCGGTGATCGTGAGCGACCCCGAGCACCAACTCAGCGGATCCATCCGACAGCTGGCCGCCACGCTGGCCGGCGAGCACGTCGGGTCCGTGTCTGTTCCCGAGTCCAGCATTCCGCAGAGCGAGGCGGAGGCGAAGAGCCGCCGTTCGAGGAGGCGTAAGTAGCCATGAATCTTGCCGACCGTCTGGCCGCCGCCCGGGTGTCCCGTGCCGACGTGGATGTACAGGAGGACCACCTCCTGGACGGCCGCGAGGCGGATCCCCAGCGCGGCGCCGAGCCGGTCTCACCCATCGCCTCCGCCGTCGCGAACGCCGAAGCGGTCGCCAAGGGTGGCAAGCGCCGCGCCGACCTTCCGGCCGCCACGGGAACGGGGTCGACGACGGCTCCGGAGCCGGCGATGCGTCGAGGCTTCGTCAGCACCGCGAAGTCGGACCGGATCGAGGAGCTGAAGAGCAGCGTCCACGTCCAGCTGCTGCAGCAGATGGGTCCGCACCTCTACGACTCCGACATGGACCAGAACGAGCTGGACGCCGAGGTCCGCAAGGTCCTCGCCGACGTGCTCGGCTCGCAGGACCGGCCCCTGAGCAGCAGCGACCGGTCGCGCGTCACCCAGGAGATCAGCGACGACATCCTGGGCTACGGACCGATCGAGCCCTACCTCCGCGACCCGGACGTCTCCGAGGTCATGGTCAACGGCCACAACAGCGTCTGGCTGGAGAAGTCGGGCAAGCTGATGGCCGCCGACGCGCACTTCACCGACGAGGCCCACCTGCGCCGGACGATCGACAAGATCGTGTCTCGCATCGGTCGCCGCGTCGACGAGTCGAGCCCGATGGTGGACGCCCGCCTGCCCGACGGCAGCCGCGTGAACGCCGTCGTGCCGCCGCTCGCGGTGGACGGTTCGGTGCTGACCATCCGTAAGTTCGCCGCAGACCCGCTCACGGTGTCGAACCTGATCGAGTACGGCTCGCTCAGCGCGAAGACGGCCGAGTTCCTCGACGCCTGCGTCCGGGGCCGGCTCAACATCATCGTGTCCGGCAGCACCGGCGCCGGGAAGACGACGACGCTCAACGTGCTGTCGTCGTTCATCCCCCACGACGAGCGCATCGTCACGATCGAGGACGCTGCAGAGCTCCAGCTCAAGCAGGAGCACGTGGTGCGCCTCGAGTCCCGACCGTCCAACATCGAGGGCAAGGGCGCGGTCACGATCCGCGACCTGGTCAAGAACAGCCTGCGCATGCGACCCGACCGCATCATCGTCGGTGAGGTCCGCGACGCCTCCGCGCTCGACATGCTGCAGGCGATGAACACCGGTCACGACGGCTCCATCTGCACGCTCCACTCGAACGGTCCGCGCGACACGCTCGCCCGCATGGAGACGATGGTGCTGATGGCGGGCATGGACCTGCCGATGCGGGCCATCCGCGAGCAGGTGGCCTCCGCGGTCGACCTGATCGTGCACCAGACCCGCTTCAAGGACGGATCGCGGCGCATCACGCACGTCACCGAGGTCGAGAAGATGGAGGGTGACGTGATCACCCTGCAGGACATCTTCCTCTGGGACGGCACCCGCGGGTTCGACGCGGAAGGCCGGACGCTGGGGCGGCTCGCCTCGACCGGCCTGCGCCCGAAGTTCATGGAGAAGATGGCCTACGCCAACGTCACGGTCGACCCGCTCCTCTTCGCCCCGGACCGCGCATGACCACCGTTTCTCGCGCTGCGGTGCGCGCCCTGGCCGGGCTGGCCGCGGTCGGCCTGGCCCTGGCGCCCTCGGCGGCGCTGGCCGCCGACGGCTCGATCGCGCATGTCGAGACCAAGCCGGGCTCCATGCAGATCCTGGTGTCGGTCCCTGCCGACGCAGACGTCGACCTCGAAGGCGTCAAGGTGACCGTCGACGGCCAGGAGGCCACCGCCACCGCGGCCCTGGTCGACAGCGACAGCGCGGTCCGCCGTACCACCGTGCTCGCCCTTGACACCAGCAAGTCGATGAAGGGCCCCAAGTTCGACGCGGCCAAGGTCGCCGCCAAGGAGTTCATCCAGACCGTGCCGGACGACGTGTCCGTCGGGATCGTGACCTTCAACGGAGCGGTCACGACAGAGCTCGCACCCAGCACGGACCGCGAGGCGGCGCTGAGCCTCCTCGACGGACTCGCCCTGAACAAGCGCACGCGGCTCTACGACGGCGTGATCCAGGCGGTCCGGGTGGCCGGCACCGAGGGTTCGCGCTCCGTGCTCGTGCTCTCAGACGGCGCGGACACCAGCAAGACCCCGGTCGCGGCTGCCATCTCGGCGATCAAGGACGCCAAGATCCTGGTCGACGTCGTGGCCTTCCAGCAGTCCGGCAACGTGCAGCAGCTGGCCGCCGCAGGCAACGGCCAGGTGATCTCCTCCGACCCCGCGGCCCTCCAGGCGGCGTACGCAGCAGAGGCGGCCGTCCTGGCCCGGCAGGTGCTGGTCTCGGCCACCCTGCCGTCGGGCTTCGACAAGACCGAGGGCACGATCAAGGTCACGCTGCCGACGTCGACCGGCACCGTCAGCGCCGAGGCGTTCTCGGCCATCGAGCCGGGCGCTCCGCAGGTCGTTCGCGACCGCGCGTGGACGCCGCCGTCATGGGCGCTGTACGCCGGCCCGGGCGGGCTCGCGCTGGGGCTGGTGTTCCTCGTGGCCCTCATGGTGCCCCGCAAGAACGCGGTCACCGCCGCCGACCGGGTCACGCGCTACAGCGAGGCCCAGGCCGGCGGAGGCACGGAATCCGGCTCCTCACTCCTCGACACCGACGTCACCTTCGCCTCGGCGAAGGAGACGGCCGCGAACGTGCTCCGCCGAAACAAGGACCTCGACGCACGCATCAGCGCGAGGCTGCAGGGGGCAGGCAGCGAGCTCAAGTCCTCCGAGTGGCTGCTCGTGCACGGCGGGGTGTTCTTCCTGTCCGGCCTGACCGGCCTCCTGCTGGGCGGCGGCAACCTGCTCATCGGCTTCTTCTTCATCATGGTCGGACTGTTCGGCCCGTGGATGTACCTCGGCTTCCGGCGCAGCCGGCGCCGCAAGGCGTTCAACTCAACCCTGCCCGACACCCTGCAGCTGATGTCAGGTTCGCTCGCCGCAGGTCTCTCCCTGGCCCAGTCGATCGACACGATCGTGCGCGAGGGCGCCGAGCCGATCGCCTCCGAGTTCCGCCGCGTGCTGGTGGAGACCCGGCTGGGCGTCTCGCTCGAGGACGCCCTCGAGGGCGTCGGCGAGCGGTTCGACAGCAAGGACTTCGAATGGGTGGTCATGGCGATCAAGATCCAGCGTCAGGTGGGCGGCAACCTCGCCGAGCTCCTCGACACGGTGGCGGCAACGATGCGCGAGCGCGAGTACGTGCGCCGTCAGGTCGCCGCACTGGCCGCAGAAGGAAAACTCTCGGCATGGGTGTTGGGCGGCCTTCCGCCGCTCTTCATGGTCTACCTTCTGTTGACGAACTACGACTACGTCATCGTCATGTTCCAGAAGCCTCTGGGCTGGGCGATGTTGGCAGGTGCGGCAACCATTCTCGCCGTCGGAGTGTTCTGGATGAGCCGACTGGTCAAGGTGGAGGTGTGAGATGGCCATCCTCTTCGTTCTCGGCATAGCCCTCGTCCTGCTGGCGATCCTCCTGGTCGGCTCGGCTCTGAGTACTGGCACGCCGAGCGGCGTGACCCGGTCCCTGGCCGTCCTCGAGGCGATGACGAACGCCCCGAAGGAGCTCAACCAGGAGCTGGAGAAGTCCTTCGGCGAGCGCGTCCTCGCCCCGCTGCAGGCGCGTGCGGTCGGAATCGGCCGCCGGATCTCCGGCGCCGACACGGCAGAGCGGATCCGTCGCAAGCTCGACCTGGCCGGCAACCCGGCAGGTTGGACCGTCGACCGCGTGCTGTCCGGCAAGGTGATCGGCGCCGTGGCGGGCCTCATGGGCGGCCTGGTGTTCCAGCTGATGCTCCACTCCCCGTCGTTCAAGATCATCGTCGTGATCGTCGCCACGGTCGTGGGCTTCTTCGCCCCGAACCTGTACCTGTACCAGAAGGGCCACGAGCGCGCTGAGCGACTGCAGCGCGACCTTCCCGACGCGATCGACCTGCTCACGATCAGCGTGGAGTCCGGCCTCGGCTTCGACGCCGCGGTGCAGCAGGTGGCCCGCAACACCGACGGCCCGCTGGCCGAGGAGCTGTCCCGGGTCATGCGGGAGATGCAGATCGGCCAGGGCCGCGCGGACGCACTGCGGGCGATGGGCGAACGCAGCAGCGTGGGCGACCTCCGCACCTTCGTCGGCGCCATGGTGCAGGCCGACTCGTTCGGTATCCCCGTGGCGCAAGTCCTGCGAGTACAGTCCGCGGAGATGCGGGTCAAGCGCCGGCAGCGCGCCGAAGAGAAGGCTCAGCAGGTCCCCGTGAAGATCACCATCCCGCTGATCTTCTGCATCCTTCCTACTCTGTTCATCGCGGTCATGGGACCGGCCGTCTTGAGCATCCTCGACAGTTTCTCCAAGAAGTGATCATTGAATGAGGGTTCGCGAACGCCAACACGTCCGGCTCAGTGCCGCGGCGCGGGCCTTCGTACTCGTTGCACTGCTCGGCCCCGTGCTGTGGGCACAGGACACCGCCGCACTGGTGTCGCTGATCTCGATCGGCCTCGTCTGGGCGCTCAGCACCCTCGCTGACTGGCGGCAGCGGCTCCCGGTCATGGTGGTCGTCACCGTCGAGGCCTCGATGGTGGGCGCGATCTGCGGCTTCACCATCCACAGCTCGCTGGCCGTCCTCGGCGCACTCGCCGTTCCGCCGTTCACCGCCGGCCTCTACCGCTCATTGCAAGGTGTGGCGCTGGCGCTGTCGGCACAGCTCACCGCGATCGTGGTGATCGCCTACGTGTCCTTCGGCAGCCTGGACACGGACCAGGGCTTCGGCGCGTTCAGCTGGAGCATGACCGGTCTCGGCCTCGGCCTGGTCGGCACCTTCCTGCACACGGCGCTCAACGAGAAGCCGGACCCGCTCGCTCCCTACCACTACGCACAGGGGCTGATCCGCCAGCTGATCGACATCTCCGGCGGCCTCGACAACGGCCTCGACCCGGTCGCTCTCGGCGGGGCCATCCTGAGCGGCGTCCGCGACGACCTGCCGACGTCCGCGCTGGTGATCAGCGTCCCGCGCGGTGACACGCTCACCCCGCTGGTGACCAAGGCGATGGGCGCCTCGGTCAACATCAACGAGTGCGAGGACATCGCGGTCGAGGCCTGGGCCGTGGGACTGCCCGTGCTGCACGACCACGTCTTCGCGTTCCCGCTCAACACCGAGGCCGGCACCACCGCGATCGTGGCGGGCGTGCTGTCGGCCCGTGTCGACCCGGCCCGCATCGGCGTCGAGGACCGGATCCGCAAGCTGATGCGCCGGCTCGGCCCGAGCGCCGTCCACCTCGACACCGCACTGCTGTTCTCGGCGTTCCGTGACGCAGCGACCGCCGAGGAGCGGCGCCGCCTGTCCCGCGAGATGCACGACGGCGTCGCCCAGGACATCGCCTCGCTCGGCTACCTCGTCGACACGCTGCGCGTCGGCGTCACCTCCCCCGACCAGGCCGAACGGATCGACATGCTGCGCGACCGGATCTCCGCCGTCGTCGCGGAGATCCGCCGTTCCGTGGTCACCCTGCGCACCAGCGTCGGCCAGAGCGAGAGCCTCGGCACCGCCATCGGGTCGATCGCCCGCAACCTGTCCGAGGTGTCCGGCGTACCCATCCACGTCACCCTCGACGAGCACACCCAGCGGCTCCGCCCCGAGGTGGAGGCCGAGCTGTTCCGCATCGCCCAGGAGGCGATGAACAACGCCGTCCGGCACGCGCAGGCATCGGCGATCGACGTCCACTGCGTCGTGCACGCCCCGGAGGCCCTCATCACGGTCTCCGACAACGGCCGAGGCCTCCAGACGGCCCGGTCCACCTCGCACGGTCTGCACATCATGAAGGAGCGGGCGCTGCTCATCAACGCCACGCTCGAGATCGGGGAGACGCCTTCCGGCGGCCTCTCCGTCACCGTGCGACTTCCCGGTACCCCCGCGTCCGAGTCCTCGGCCGCGGACCCCATCCATGAAAAGGTCACCGCATGACCGCGAGCCCCACCACGGTCCTTCTCGTGGACGACCACGAGCTCATTCGCAGCGGCCTCGCCGGCGTCTTCGACCTCGAGGAGGACATGACGATCGTCTCGCAGGCCGGCTCGGTCGTCGAGGCCCTCAAGAAGTACGACGAGCTGCGGCCCGACGTGGTCGTCGCCGACCTCCAGCTGCAGGACGGCACCGGACTCGACATCGTCCGCTCGATCCGCAAGGTCAGCAACACCACCGGTCTGGTGGTGCTCACGATGCACTCCGGCGACGACCAGATCTTCGCCGCCATGCAGGCCGGCGCCTCCGGCTTCGTCGGCAAGGACGCCCCCTCGGGTGAGGTCATCCGGGCGGCGCGGCACGCCGCTGTCTCCCCGCGCTCCTTCGTCTGCACCGGGCTGGTCGGAGCGATGATGCGGCGCAGTGCCGCGGAGTCCACCCGGCTGTCCGACCGCGAGCACGAGGTGCTGCTCCTGCTTGCCGACGGCCTGGGCGCGGCCGCCATCGGCGAGAAGCTCTACCTCAGCGAGTCGACGGCCAAGTCCCACATCGCCCGCATCTACCAGAAGCTCGGCGCGTCGAACCGCGCCCAGGCGCTCGTCACCGCCATGCGGATCGGGCTCCTGTCCAGCGTCCGACCCGTCGACAACTGAGTCCCAGAGCAATCCGGCCCTACCTGCTGGACTGATCCGGTGCCCGGCTCGCGCGAAGGCTCCAAGTATCGAGAAACCCCTGCTCAGAGGCGGTTTTGCCGTTCAGGCGCGCCTCGGGCGCTCCCCATCGAAACCGGCGACCGGAGCAACGTCGTATAGCCCGAACGGGCTATACCCACCAACGCTCGGCTGGACCTCGACGATTCTGCTCCGAACACCTGACGGGATCGCGAAGACTGTTCCCATCGGGGCACCCCCGCCCCGTCTCGTGGGACCCACTCTGAAGGAGAAACACCCCATGCTTGACTACCTCCGCATCATGCTGAACGCCCGCACCGCCAAGATGAGCGAGCGCGGTGCGTCCGCCGTCGAGTACGGCCTGCTGATCGCCGGCATCGCCGCCCTGATCGTCGTCGTCGTCTTCGCCTTCGGTGGCAGCCTCAAGGGCATCTTCAGCGACACCTGCTCGAAGGTCACCCAGTCGGCCACCGTCAAGAGCTGCGGCTGATCTCGAGTTCCACGGGGCTCCCACTCCGTCCTTTCGAGGTCGAGAGTGGGAGCTTCCCGTGCGGACTGAACTCCCCCATTGGTTCGACCCCACGGATCGTTCAAAGAAAGAACTCGAGATGATCGACTACCTCCGCATCTTGCTCAACACTCGCACCGCCAAGATGAGCGAGCGCGGCGCATCCGCGGTCGAGTACGGCCTGCTCATCGCCGGCATCGCCGCCCTGATCGTCGTCGTCGTCTTCGCCTTCGGTGGCAGCCTCAAGGGCATCTTCAGCGACACCTGCTCACAGGTCACCCAGTCGGCCACAGTCAAGTCCTGCGGCTGAACCCGGACTCGGACAGACGATGCGCATTCCGGAGCCCTGGTCGCGCTTGTGGCGCGATCGAGGCCCGGGACGCCGTTCCGCAAGGCGTCTCGAGTCAGGGGCCTCGGCCGTCGAGTACGGCCTCCTCATCGCCGGTATCGCCGCCATCATCGCCGTAGCAATATTTGCGTTCGGAGGCGGGGCGACCGGGATGTTCCAAGACAGCTGCAAGACGATTTTCGCGGACCGCTCCGCCGGCTCCTGCAACTGATCCAAGACCCCGCTCGTCCCCCTCGGAGCCTCGTGCTCCGAGGGGGTCTGTGCATTTCAGGGCCGTGACCCGGCCAGCCGTTCGGCGAGGGCGACCCGCTGCAGGGTCGTCGGGTGACTGCCGAACCAGAACTGCGACCAGGCGTACGGCGTCGGGTCGGCCAGCGACTTCCGGGCCAGCTCCTTCTGCACCTGGATGAACGCCTCGGGGTCCTGGGTGGTCCGGAGCGAGTCCACATCGGCCCGGGTCTCGATCCGCCGGCTGATCGCGTTCTGCACCGGGCTGGCGAGCAGCGTCG
>JAWWPK010000445.1:0-3074 GCA_033854925.1 Nocardioidaceae bacterium
TCCCGGCGATCTGGTTCGTGGCCCATCAACCGCCTGCGTCGCAGGCGGCGCAGTCCAGTGGATTCCTGGACGGCGTGCTGGCGGGGCTCGGCTTCGGCACCCTGTTCGTGGCTCTCTCGCGGGTCTCCGACGACGCCGGGCTGCTCGCCCTCGCCGTCAACCAGGCCGTGGGTGGGGTCGTCATCGTCGCCGTCGCCCTCGCCGTGCGGCAGCCGTGGCTGCCGCGCGAACGCCGCGCGGCGCTGGGTCTGACCAGCGGCGTACTCGCGGCACTGGCGACCTGGCTGTTCATGGTCGCCAGCAGGGGCAGCCACCTGACCGTGGCCGCGGTCGTCGTCTCGCTCTACCCGGCGTTCACGGTGCTGCTGGCCGCACTGCTGCTGCGCGAGCGCGTGCACCGCATCCAGGGACTGGGCCTCGCCCTGTGCGCCGTCTCCGTCGCACTGGTCGCAGTTGGATAACCAACGCCTTCGTCCCGGGTACGTGCGGTCGGGGCTGAGGTAGGCTGCCGAAACACCGTCAGTCACCCCGTCCGGGGCCTGGCCGTGTGGGCCGAAGGGGGCGTCGTCGTGAGTGTGGAAACAGCCGGCTCGTTGCGTGACCTCCTCACCGAGGTGGTTCTGGCGCGGGGCGCGCTCCTTCGACAGCGGCGCCGCACGCCGGTCGTGCGCCTCGACCTCGGCACCGCCCAGTCCCGTCTGGCCGAGGCCCTGCGCGCCTACCAGGACGCCCTGGGCGCGGACGGCGCACCGATTCCCTACCGGCTTCGCGACGAGCTCCGGTTGCTCGAGGCCCTCGGCGAGCCGGGCAACGGCTACTGAGCTAAGCCTCCTCGGCCAACCGCTTGATCCGGGCCAGCCTGCTGTCCCACTGCCTGCCGATCCGTTCGAGCTCGCGGGCGACGTCGCTCAGCCGACCCCCCAACGCTCGGTGCACGAGCTCGCGGCCGACCCGCTCGGACTCGACCAGCCCGGCGGCGCTGAGCAGCTCGAGGTGCTTGACGATCGCCTGCCGGCTGATCGGGAGCTCCCGGGCCAGGGCCGACGCCGAGGCCGGCGCCTCGCCCAGTCGCACCAGGATCGCCCAGCGGGTGTCGTCACCGAGTGCAGAGAACACGGGCGTGAGGGTCTCGGCCGTCATGCAGCGCTCCCCGGATCGCCGAGCACGAACCGCTTGGCCGCCTCCAGCTCGACCTCCCAGCCGTGGGTGTTCTCCTTGATCTGGTTGTCGATCGCGGCGCGATCCTTCTTGAGGGCGTGGAAGCCGCTCTCGACGACGTGCAGCGTCACGCCACCGGCGCGGTCCTCGATCGAGAACGCCACGGTCGTGCCGGCCTCGGGGGCGACGTTGTCGACCCAGTGGTAGGTGATGTGCCGGGGCTCGTCGCGCTCGAGCGTGGCGAACTTGAAGGTGCCGTGCTTCGGGTGCACGACCACGTCGTACTCGCCCTCGCGACGGACCTCCGGGTCGAGGTCGACGTCGCCTTCGTTGATCCACCAGCCCGGCCGCTCGATGAGCGACCACACCTTCTCGGCGGTGGCGTCGATGTCGATGCTGCGCTCGATGCGGTCGAGCTCCTGGTCGGTCTGGGTCATGATCGGCTCCTCTGTCGTTGATGTGCAATGTCACAGTTGCACATGCAATCCAGAATTGCAACCCTCCGGTTGCTGATCACGGGAGCCGCCGGCATGCCGAACGCCCTCCCGTGAAACGGGAGGGCGTTCGGGTCGCGGGCCCGGACTCGGTTACCCCAGTCCCCCCAGGATCGGGCCGCGACGGTTGCGTAAACTCCGCCGTTTCGAGCGGGTCACGCGTCGCACCCTGCGGTCTGGACCGGTCAGGCGACCTGCGCTGCCTGGCAGTCCGCGAGCCGCGCCTCGGCCTTCGTCAGCCGCTGCTGCTGTGCCTTCTTCGCCTTCTTCTCGTGCTGCTTCTGCGCGAGAGCCTTGTCGAGCCTGGCCTGGAGCTTCGCCTGCTGCTCCGGCGTCGTGGCCGCGGCCAGCGCCTCCTGGAGCCGCTCGACCTTGGTCTGCTGGTGCTCGAACACGGCGGTCACGTGCGCCAGCGCGTCCTGCGCCTTTGCCACCTGGTGCGCCTGCTTCGCGCAGGGCTCGCCGCCGGGCTTGCCGTCGTATGCGGCGTGCGCGACGGGGCCGGCGCCCAGGGACACCACGGCCGTGGCAGCAGCGACGGCGAGCGTACGGGCGAACTTCATGTTGAGCTCCTTCTCCGGTGGGTCAGGGTCCGGGAGGTACCTGTCGCCGGAGGCCCGCAGCGTTACAACGCCGCGGCATCCGTCGCCGCGATGTGCTCCGCACTCGACCTAGAGTTCGGTCGTGACGTTGCCGGAGATCGAGCTGATCGTCAGAGCGGTCATTGCCGAGGGCTCGAGACTGCTGCTGGCTCAGCCGGCGGGTGAGGCGTGGTACTTCCTCCCTGGCGGTCACATCGAGCCTGGTGAGCCTGCGGAGGTCGCGCTGCGCCGGGAGCTCGAAGAGGAGCTCGGCGTTCAACGTGTTCACGTCGGAGGGGTGCTCGCAATCATCGAGAACGGCTACACGGACGCGCGAGGCGATCACCACGAGCTCAACCTGGTCTATCGGGTCGCTGTCGACGATGCCATCGACGGCTCCAGAGAAGCGCACCTCAGCTTCCGGTGGCTGGAGAAGTCCGAGCTCCATGAGATCGACCTACGGCCGAAGCCGGTTGCCGAACTCCTTGGTCTGGGGCTGGACGGGCCAGCGATCGAGGTCCGGACGCAAGGCTTGGCATGACGAGGCCGGCTCACGGTCGGCGAGTCATGACCCCCGGTTTGGATGTGGTGGGAGGTTGGGCGGTGTGGACCACCTGCTCCTCATCTCAACGGTGGCTGTCGGAGTCACACGGCTCAGAGCTGCCAGGAATGGGCAAGCTGCTCTGCCTCGGCGACGTCGAGCCTCATGCCAGGAGCACCGCGCCGATCCACAGTCCCCATGCCGCGGTGCAGATCGCGGCGATCACGCAGAGCACGCCGGTGAACCGGAACCCGTTCCTGAACGCCAGCGAGGCGAGGCAGCTGAGCACGCCACAGGCGA
>JAWWPK010000446.1:0-18152 GCA_033854925.1 Nocardioidaceae bacterium
AGACCTCGGGGTGGGCCTTCTCCACCTCGTCCAGGAGTACGACGGAGTAGGGGCGCCGTCGCACTGCTTCGGTGAGCTGACCGCCCTCGTCGTAGCCGACGTAGCCCGGGGGGGCGCCGACCAGCCGCGAGACGCTGTGCTTCTCGGAGTACTCGCTCATGTCGATGCGCACGATCGCCCGCTCGTCGTCGAAGAGGAAGTCGGCCAGCGACTTGGCGAGCTCGGTCTTGCCGGTGCCGGTCGGGCCGAGGAAGAGGAACGAGCCGGTGGGCCGGTTGGGGTCGGAGATGCCGGCCCGGGAGCGGCGTACGGCATCGCTGACGGCGCGGACGGCGTCCTTCTGGCCGATCAGCCGCTCGCCGATGACGTCCTCCATCCGCAGCAGCTTCGCGGTCTCGCCCTCGAGCAGCCGCCCGGTCGGGATGCCCGTCCAGGCCTCGACGACGTCGGCGACCTGCTCGGCCCCGACCTCCTCGCCGACCAGTGGCTCGAGTGCGCCGTCCCGCCCGGCCTCGGTCTCCTCGACCTTCGCGATCTGCTTCTCCATGGCCGGGATCCGGCCGTAGAGGATCTCGCTGGCCGCCTCGAGGTTGCCCTCGCGCGTCAGCTTGTCGGCCTCGATGCGGAGCTGGTCGAGCTGGCGGCGCAGCTCGCCCTCGTCCTCGAGCGAGGTCTTCTCACGCTCCCAGCGGGCGTCCAGTCCGCGGAGCTCCTCCTCCTTGTCGGCGAGGTCCGCGCGGAGGGCGGCGAGCCGCTCGACCGACGCGTCGTCGGTCGGCCGTCGGTCGCTGCGCTCCCCGGCGCCTTCGGCATCCTTCTCCAGTGCGAACTCCTCCATCTTGAGCCGGTCCACCTGGCGGCGCAGCTGGTCGATCTCCTCCGGCGAGGACTCGATCTCCATCCGCAGCCGGGACGCGGCCTCGTCGATGAGGTCGATCGCCTTGTCGGGCAGCTGCCGGCCGCTGATGTAGCGGTCGGAGAGGGTGGCCGCGGCGACCAGCGCGGCGTCGGTGATGCGGACGCCGTGGTGCGCTTCGTACTTCTCCTGGATGCCGCGCAGGATCTGGATGGTGTCCTCGACGGTCGGCTCGCCCACGAAGATCTGCTGGAACCGGCGCTCCAGGGCCGGGTCCTTCTCGATCCGCTCGCGGTACTCGTCGAGCGTGGTCGCGCCGATCATGTGCAGCTCGCCGCGGGCCAGCATCGGCTTGAGCATGTTGCCGGCGTCCATCGCCGAGTCGCCGCCGGCGCCCGCGCCGACGACCGTGTGCAGCTCGTCGATGAAGGTGATCACCTGGCCGCCGGAGTCCTTGATCTCCTCGAGCACGGCCTTGAGCCGCTCCTCGAACTCGCCGCGGTACTTCGCGCCGGCGACCATCGCGGCCAGGTCCAGGCTGAGCAGGCGGCGGCCCTTGAGCGAGTCCGGTACGTCGCCCTCGACCACGCGCTGGGCGAGCCCCTCGACGACGGCGGTCTTGCCGACGCCGGGCTCGCCGATCAGGACCGGGTTGTTCTTGGTACGACGGGAGAGCACCTGGATCACCCGGCGGATCTCGGCATCACGGCCGATGACCGGGTCGAGCCGGCCCTCCTCCGCCGCTTGGGTGAGGTCGACGCTGTACTTCTCAAGGGCTTCGTAGGTCGACTCGGCGTCCTGGCTGGTGACACGGCGGTTGCCGCGCACCGCGGTCAGACCCTCGCGGAGGCCGGACTCGGTCAGCCCCGCGTCCTTCAGCACCTTCTGCGCAGAGCTCTCGACACCGGCCAGCGCGATGAGGAGGTGCTCGGAGGCGACGTACTCGTCCTTCATCGACTGCGCGAGGTCGAGCGCGGCGGCCAGCACGCGGGTCAGCGCCGGGGAGGCGCCGGGCTGCTGGACCGTGCTGCCGGTGGCCCGGGGCAGTGCGGTCATGACCGACTCGGCCTGGGCGAGGAGCGGGCCCGGGTCGACCCCGGCCTTGGTGACCAGCGTCCCGGCGGTGCCCTCCTGGTCGCGCAGCAGCGCCACCAGCAGGTGCACGGGCTCGGTCGCGGTGTTGCCCGCCGTGGTCGCGGCGAGCTGGGCGGCCTCGACCGCCGCCCGGCTGCGGGTGGTGAACTTCTCGGCGCCGAACTGGCTCATCTGACGGGTCTCCTGCGGGCTGTGCGTGGGCGGGCTGGGTGTGCGGGGGCCGGGTCTGGCACCCATTCTCCTCAACCATCCGAAAGTTGAGTCCATTCCACTCAACTCTGGGTGAGCCGCGCGAGCTCGCGGTGGACATCTCCACAGTTCGTTGACATTTCGGTCGTGCTGCCACGCCGCCTGCGCGCGGTCCCTACTGTCGGCTCGCATGGGGAGGGAGACAACCATGCTCTACCGGCACGCGGACGTACGCGGCCGCCTCGGTGCTCCTCCTGATCGCCCTCTTCGTCGGCGGACCCGGGGCATGACGTCCCGGGGCACGGGCCAGGCATGACCTCCTGGCAGGTCGGCCTCGCCGGAAACACCATGATCATGATCGCCTACCTCGGCATCTGCCTGGCGATCCTGGTGCCCCTCACGAAGAGCCATCAGCTGCGCTCGAACCCGCTCGCCGCCGCGACGGCGGCGATCTTCTTCACCTGCGCGATCCACCACGGCTCGCACTCGCTGCACATGCTGCTGCCCTCCCTGGGCTTCGAGGACCCGCAGGGGCTCGCCATGCGTACGGCGTGGGGCTGGCCGCTGGCGGCGTGGGACGTCATCGGCGCCGCCGTGGCGGTCTACTACTGGACGCTGCGCCGCCACTACGGCTCGCTGATGCAGGGCGCGCAGCTGTTCCAGGACCTGCGCCAGCGCGAGCAGCAGGCGCTCGAGCTCAACGACACCGTCCTGCAGGGTCTGGTCGTCGCCAAGATGGCCCTCGACCTCGACCAGCCGGCCAAGGCGAACACGGCGCTGACGGCGTCCATCGGCTCGGCGAGTCGCATCATCACCGAGCTGCTCGGCAGCCAGCACCACTCGCTCGACCTCCTCCGCAGTGTCCCCGCCGCTGTGGTGGCGCCGGACCCGCGACCGGACGACCACACCCTCCTGGCCGACCTGACCACCCCGACGAACCTGGACAGGAACTCCCGATGAGCGCAACCGCGCCCCGCACCCGACCGGTGCGCGTCGTGATCGTCGACGACACCTACGACCTGCGTGAGCTGCTCCGGCTCGCGCTGACCCGTGGCGGCATGGAGGTCGTCGGCGAGGCCGGCGACGGCCTGGCCGGCATCGAGACGGTGCGCCTGGAGCGTCCCGACGTCGTTCTCCTCGACCTGTCGATGCCCGTGATGGACGGCCTCGAGGCGCTGCCCAGCATCCGCCGGCTGGTGCCCGGCGCCAAGATCATCGTGCTGTCGGGCTTCGGCGCCACCCAGATGTCGGAGCGCGCGCTCGCGACCGGAGCCGACGGCTACCTGCAGAAGGGGATGTCGCTCAAGCGGATCCTCGAATACGTGCGCGGCATCGTCGAGGGCACCGAACAGGCGACGCCGCCGGCGCTCACCCTCGTGCCGGCCGCCACGGAGGCGACCCAGGACGTCCAGCTGCGGCCACCGGGGCTCGACCGCTCCCAGGCGTCGGCCCAGCCGGAGGTCTCCGCGTGGGACGCGCTCCTGCTGGCGCCGTACGGCGTGCTCGAGGTCGCCGACGAGCCGCTGTTCCGCATCGTGCACGCGAACCCGGCCGCGCAGCGGCTGCTGGAGAACCGGGCCAGGTTCGGCGTCCCCCTGGGCACCATCGCGCCCCTGCTCAGCAACCTCGTCGCGTTCAACCGGCTCGACGGCGAGGCGTCGTTCGTCGCCGACGTGGGCGGGGTCGGCGTGCACGCCACGGTGCGCCGGGCCAACACGTCGCTGCTCATCTACCTCGACTCGACCTCCGAGGACATCGGCGCGCTGCGCCGGGCCATCGCGACGACCGCGCACGAGATCCGCGGGCCGGTCACGGTGCTCTGCGGGATCGCGGAGTCGATCATCGAGGAGGGTGACGAGATGAACCAGGCGCAGCTGACGCGGCTGATGTCCTCGCTGACCCGCCAGGCCCGCGTCCTCGACATCATCACCGCCGACCTGCTCACCGCGGCCGAGCTGCAGCGCGGCTCGCTGCGGCTGGACCTTCAGGCCGTCGACCCGATCGACGTCATCGACTCGGTGATCAACGACCGCTACCTGGTCACAGTCAACGCCGTGGTCGAGGACGAGCGCAGGGTGTTCGCCGACCCGATGCGGCTGGAGCAGATGCTGGGCAACCTGGTCGGGAACGCGCTCAAGTACGGCAGCGCCCCGTTTGTCGTCCGCGTCCGGCCGCACCCGGACGACGAGCAGCTGGTCGCCATCGACGTTACCGACAGCGGTGACGGCGTGCCTGAGGACTTCAGGGACCAGCTCTTCCGCGAGTTCTCTCGCGCGCCCGGCTCGGTCGCCACCGGCACCGGGCTGGGGCTGTACGTCGTCCGCTCGCTCGCCGAGGCCCAGGGTGGGTCAGTGTCCTACGCGCCGTCCGTCTCTGGCGGGGCTTGTTTCACCCTCGCGCTGCCGGCCGTGTGAGCGATTCGTCTGGCACGCTGAGCGCGAGACGACCCGTCAACCCTCAGACGAATCGTCAGCGGCCGCGACGCCAGACGACGATCTGCTGGGCGGGCTGCTGCGGACGCACGGCGGGCACCCGCGTGCCCGAGGCCGGCTGAGGCCGGCCGCTGACGGCCTGGCGGAGCGCCTCCCGGGTCGCCTCGAGCTCGGCGAGCAGCTCCTCGTTGCGCGCCGACAACGCGGCGACGCGGTGCTCGAGCTCGAGGATCCGGCGGACCCCCTCGATGCCGATGCCGGCCGAGGTCAGGTCGGAGATCTCGCGGAGCAGGTCGATGTCGCGCGCCGAGTAGCGGCGCCCGCCACCGCCGGTGCGGCCGGGCCTGATCAGCCCCACCCGCTCGTAGGTGCGCAGCGTCTGCGGGTGCAGCCCGGTCAGCTCGGCCGCGACGCTGATGACGAACACTGCGGCATCCGGGGACGGCGCCCCGAAGAAGGGCTGCCTATCGCTCATGAGCCGGCCTCAGAGAAGAGGTTGGCGCGCAGCGACGACTCGTTGCCGGCGGCGCGATAGGCGTCGACCGCGGCGCGCGCCTCGGCGTTCAGCGCGCCCGGCACCTGGACCTGCACGGTGGCGAGCAGGTCGCCCATCGTGCCGTCCTTCTTGCGCGATCCCTTGCCGCGGATCCGGAACGTCCGGCCGTTGGGCGTCCCGGCCGGGACCTTCACGGTGACCGGGGTGCCGCCCATCGTCGGGATCTTGATCTCCGCGCCCAGCGCGGCCTCGTCGAACGAGATGGGTACGTCGAGGGTCAGGTTGTCGCCCTTGCGACCGAACAGCCGGTGCTTCGAGACGTGCACCGTGACGTAGAGGTCGCCGGCGGGGCCGCCGTTGACGCCGGCCGAGCCCTTGCCCTTGAGCCGGATCCGCTGGCCGTCCTTCACCCCCGCCGGGATCCGCGCCTGGATGCTGCGCGCCGACAGGCCGTGGCCGCTGCCGTGGCAGGTCGGGCAAGGCTCGTCGTAGATGAGCTGGCGACCGCCGCACTTCGGGCAGGTCTCGTTGAGCGAGAACGCGCCGCCGCCGACGGTGTTGACGACGAAGCCGGCGCCCTCGCACTCCGGACAGATGTGCGGGCGGGTGCCGGGCTTGCCGCCGGTGCCGCTGCAGTCGGGGCACGGCGCGTCGGAGGTCAGCCGCAGCGAGATGGTGACGCCGTCGATCGCGTCGGAGAAGCCGATCGTCGCGGTGGTCTCGGCGTCGGCGCCCTTCTGCGGGCGCGGCTGGGCCTGGGTGCGGCCGCGACCGAACCCACCGAAGAGGTCGCCGAACATGTCGCCGATGCCGCCGGCCCCGGCACCCCCGGCACCGCCCCGGTCGCGCAGCAGGTCGTCGAGGTTGAAGCCGCCGCCCGCTCCCCCGCCGCCGAAGCCACCCGAGCCGTAGAGCTCGCGCATCTCGTCGTACTTCTTGCGCTTCTCGGGGTCACCGACGACGTCGTAGGCCTCGGCGACCGACTTGAACTTCTCGTGCTTGGCGCTGTCGCCGGGGTTGGAGTCGGGGTGGTTGGCGCGCGCCAGCTTGCGGTAGGCCTTCTTGATGTCGGAGGCGGCCGCGTCCTTCTTCACGCCGAGTACGGCGTAGAAGTCCTTCTGGGCCCAGTCGGCCCGGAATCCCTCGGTGGTGGCCATGCGCGCACCTCCCCTCTGCTACTAGTCGTCGTTGTTCGGTACGTCGTCTGCTGCGGCGGTCTCGTCCGGCTCGACCTGCTCGACCTCGGCGGGTGCCTCGGTGGCACTGATCGGGTCGACCACCAGGACCTGGGCGGCGCGTACGACGCGGTCGCCGATCCGGTAGCCGGCCTTCGCGATCACCTTGCAGGTGGTCACCGTGACATCCGGGTCCTCGCCGATGTGGCTGAGCGCCTCGTGGATCGTCGGGTCGAACGGGTCGCCGACGGCACCGAACTTCACCAGCCCCACGTCGGCCAGGATCCGCTCGAGCTGGTCCGCGACGGCCTTGAAGCCGCCCTCCACCTCGCCGTGCTCGCGGGCCCGGTCGATGGTGTCCATGACCTCGGTGATCGGCGCCAGCGCGGCGTACTTGGCGTTCTGCTTGACCAGCTCGCGGTCGCGGTCCACCCGGCGCTTGTAGTTGAGGTACTCGGCCTGGACCCGCTGCAGGTCCGTGGTGCGCTCGGTGAGCTGCGTGGCCAGGGTGGCCAGCTCGCCTTCGATCGCGTTGCCCTCGACCTCGGTCTCGTTCGCCATCTCTCCTGCAGCGTCACCGAAGCCCGCGGTCGAGCCGGTCGGGTCCCCCTCGAGGGTCTCGACCGGCTCGGCCGGCGGCTGTTGCGGTTCGGTCACTTCTGCTCGTCCGCGGAGTCGTCCGCGGTGGTGTCGTCGCCGGCCGCGTCCGAGCCCTCGGTGGGCTCGTCGACGATCTCCGCGTCGACCACGTCGTCGTCGGACTCACCGGTCGCGCCGGTGCTGCCGCCGGCAGCTGCGGAGTCCGCCTCGGCCGCGGCGTACATCGCCGCACCCATCTTCTGGCTCGACTCGCCCAGCTTGGTGACGCCGGCGGTGAGCTCCTCCGAGGAGGCCTCGGCGTTCTCCAGCGTCGCCTTGAGGGCGTCGACGTCGGCCTGGACCTCGGTCTTCACGTCCTCGGGGACCTTGTCGGCGTTCTCGGCCAGGAACTTCTCGGTCGTGTAGACGAGCTGGTCGGCCTGGTTGCGGGTCTCGACGGCCTCGCGGCGTGCCGCGTCGTCGGCGGCGTACTGCTCGGCCTCCTTGACCATCCGGTCGATCTCGTCCTTGCCCAGTGCCGAGCCGCCGGTGATCGTCATCGACTGCTCCTTGCCGGACGCCTGGTCCTTCGCGTGGACCTGCACGATGCCGTTGGCGTCGATGTCGAAGGTCACCTCGATCTTCGGTACGCCGCGCGGGGCCGGCGGGAGGCCGGTCAGCTCGAAGTTGCCGAGCGGCTGGTTCTGCGACCACATCGGCCGCTCGCCCTGGGCCACCTTGATCTCCACCGACGGCTGGTTGTCGTCAGCGGTGGTGAAGATCTCCGACCGCTTGGCCGGGATCGTGGTGTTGCGCTCGATCAGCGTGGTCATCACGCCGCCCTTGGTCTCGATGCCCAGCGACAGCGGGGTCACGTCGAGCAGGAGGACGTCCTTGACCTCGCCCTTGAGCACGCCGGCCTGCAGTGCGGCACCGACCGCGACGACCTCGTCGGGGTTGACGCCCTTGTTGGGCTCCTTGCCGTTGAGCAGCTCCTTGACCAGGTCGGTCACGGCGGGCATCCGGGTGGAGCCGCCGACCAGGACCACGTGGTCGATGTCGGCGATCGCGACGCCGCCGTCCTTGAGCACGGCCTTGAACGGCTCGCGGGTGCGGTCGAGCAGGTCGGCGGTCATCTTCTGGAACTCCGCGCGGGTCAGCTTCTCCTCGAAGTGCAGGGGGCCGGACTCACCGTGGGTGATGTAGGGCAGGTGCACCGTGGTCTCGCTGGAGGCCGACAGCTCGATCTTGGCCTTCTCCGCGGACTCCTGGAGCCGCTGCTTGGCGATCTTGTCCTGGGACAGGTCGACGCCGTTGTTGTCCTTGAACTTCTTGACCATCCAGTCGACGATCCGCTGGTCCCAGTCGTCACCGCCGAGCTCGTTGTCGCCGGAGGTGGCCTTGACCTCGATGGTGGAGAAGCCGTCCTCGTCCTTGCCCACCTCGAGCAGCGAGACGTCGAAGGTGCCGCCACCGAGGTCGAAGACCAGGATCGTCTGGTCGCCGTCGCCCTTGTCGAGGCCGTACGCCAACGCGGCCGCGGTCGGCTCGTTGACGATCCGCTGGACGTTGAGCCCCGCGATCTCCCCGGCCTCCTTGGTCGCCTGGCGCTGGGAGTCGGAGAAGTACGCCGGCACGGTGATCACCGCGTCGGTCACGGTCTCGCCGAGGTAGGCCTCGGCGTCCCGCTTCAGCTTCTGCAGGACGAACGCGCTGATCTGCTGGGCCGTGAAGGTCTTGTCGTCGATCGTGACCTTCCAGTCGCTGCCCATGTGCCGCTTCACCGACCGGATGGTCCGGTCGATGTTGGTGACCGCCTGACGCTTGGCGACCTCGCCGACGAGCACCTCGCCGTTCTTGGCGAAGGCCACGACCGAGGGAGTGGTCCGAGCGCCTTCGGCGTTGGCGATGACGGTGGGTTCGCCACCCTCGAGGACGGCCACGACGCTGTTCGTCGTGCCGAGGTCGATGCCGACCGCTCGTGCCATGTCTGGTACCTCTTTCGTTCTGGGGATTCCTGTGAGTTGAGTCCAGTCGACTCAACTTTGCTCACTCGGCTCAACGCTACTGGGTGGGCCACCTGTTCCCGAACCCGGGCAGAACTTTTCCGGATACTTCGGGCTCTGGACCTCAGGGCGCAGCCGCGGGCGGACCGGCAGGTCACCCGGTCCTGCCGAATCGCCCTCGACCGGGTCTCCGGCCCTCTAGCCTTTCCTCAGACGGGAGGTGGCGCGAGTGGGTCGGATGCGCGCACCCCTGGCGCTCGTGCTCGTGTGGACGGCCACGGCGACCCTCGTGGTCGCGCATGTCCTCGGGCCGGTGGGTCCGTTCAAGGACTCGACGTACCTCGCTGCGATCCTGGCGGGTCCGGCGGTTGCCTGGCTGGGAGCCTGGCAGACCCCCGGACGCAAGCTGATACCGGTGCTCATCGGCTGCGGCCTCACCGCCTCCGCGCTCGGAGACGTGATCTGGCTGGCCTACACCTGGGCCGGGCTCGAGCCCGATGTGTCGCTCGCCGACATCCCCTACTACGCGGGCTCCATCGCGCTGTGCGCGGCGATGCTGGTGATCGTTCTGGCGCGCCGTCACGATGTCCGGCGCGTGGACGTCGACGCAGGCATCGACGCCCTCACCGTGGTGGTGGTGAGCGTGCTGGTCCTGTGGAGCATCGTCGTCCACGGGATCGTCACCGACTCATCGATGTCGGCGACGACCCGCGCCGTCCTCGCCGGGTACCCCGTGATCGACGCGGTGCTCCTGGCGCTGGTGCTCCGGGTCCTCTCGGTGCGCCGCCACCGGGCGGCTCTGGGGTTCCGCTTCGCGGGGGGCGTGGCCTGCTGGCTCGTCTCCGACCTCGGCTACCTCCTCCTCCCCGTCTCGGACACCATGACGGCCGTCCTCGACGTGGGCTGGATGGTCGGCGGCATGTTGATCGCGACGTCCACGTGGCATCGTGCTGGTCCGACGCCAGAAGCGGAGCCCGAGGTGGCGCGCGCGCCGTTGGGGCAGCTCGGTCTCGCGATCCTTCCGCTGCTGGTCCCCCCGCTGCTGCTCGTGGTCGTGTTTGCCCGCGGCCAGGAGATCCGCCCCGCCGAAGCGGTGGCCGGGATGCTGGTCCTGATCGCGCTCACCTCTGTCCGCATGGCTCGCCTCCTGATCTCCCAGACCCGGGCCCGCCAGGAGCTGGCGCTCGCCCGCGACGCCGCACTGGCGGCGTCCCGGGCCAAGTCGACGTTCCTCGCCACGATGAGCCACGAGATCCGCACGCCCATGAACGGCGTGATCGGCCTCAACGACCTGCTGCTCACCACCGAGCTCGAGCCGGTGCAGCTGCAGTACGCCGAGGGGGTGCGTGGTGCCGGGCACGCGCTGCTCGGTGTCATCAACCAGATCCTCGACTTCTCGAAGCTCGAGTCAGGGAAGCTGGAGCTGGAGGAGATCGACTTCGACCTCGTTGCGCTCGTCGAGGGCGTCGCCGAGCTCGTGAGCGAGCCGGCCAGGTCCAAGAACCTCGAGCTCCTGGCCTACTGCTCGCCGGACCTCCCGCCGGCGCTGCGTGGTGATCCGGCCCGGATCCGCCAGGTGCTGCTCAACCTGGCCGGCAACGCAGTGAAGTTCACCGCCCACGGCGAGGTGGTCGTCCGCGCGTGGCTGGCGGAGCGGGAGGCGGACCGGCTCGTGGTCCGCTTCGAGGTGTCCGACACGGGCATCGGGGTTGCCAGCGCGGACGTCGACCGGATCTTCGAGACGTTCTCGCAGGCCGACTCGTCCACCACCCGCCGCTACGGGGGCACCGGCCTCGGTCTGGCCATCTCCCGCCAGCTCGTGGCGGCCATGGGTGGCGAGATCGGCGTGGACAGCGAGCCCGGCTCGGGCAGCACCTTCTGGTGCACCATCCCGCTCGCCGCCGCCCACGACCCCGACGTGGTGACCGCGCCTCGGGCGGTCTCGACCCTGGCCGGGCTGCGGGTGCTGGTGGTCGACGACAACGCGACGAACCGGACGATCCTGCACGACCAGCTCCAGTACTGGGGCGTCATCGTGGACGTCGTGGACGACTCCATCGCCGCACTCCACCGGCTGAGGATGGCGGCAGCGCGCGGCGAGCCGTACGACCTGGCCATCCTGGACCTGTGCATGCCCGACCTGGACGGGCTCGGGCTCGCGCGCCGCATCTCCGCCACGCCCGACATCTCGGGCACCCGACTGGTCCTGATGACCTCGGGGCCGGAGATCAGCAGCGCCGAGGCGGCGGCCGCCGACCTGGCGACCGCCCTCACCAAGCCGGTCCTCATGTCGCGCCTGCGCAGCACCCTGGAGCAGGTCGTCGGCGCCGCTCCCGTCGGCGCACCCGTCGCGGCGACCCGCGCACCGCGGACCACTGGACAACGCGTCCTCGTGGTGGACGACAACGAGGTCAACCAGCTGGTCGCCACCGGGATCCTGCGCCACCTCGGGTACGCCGTCGAGGTTGCCGAGGACGGAATGAAGGGTGTGGCTGCGGCGCTCGCTTCCCGCTTCCACGCGATCCTGATGGACGTGCAGATGCCCGAGCTGGACGGCTACGCGGCCACCGCCGAGATCCGGCGCCTGGAAGGCGACACCCGCCACACGCCGATCATCGCGATGACGGCCACCGCCAGCGACGAGGAGCGCGCGCGCTGCCTGGCCGCAGGGATGGACGACTACCTGGCCAAGCCGATGCGGCGCGCCGAGGTGGCGACCGTCCTCTCCGCCTGGGTGCCCTCGGCCTGAAGGCTGCCGGTGGGCCAGGGCACCGGTTTCGTGTCTAGGTCGCGGCCGACCAGAGCCGCAGCCCGGCGTCGACGAGCTCCACCCTGGCCAGGTCCGGCACCTCGGTGAGCGGGATCCACCGCGCCTCGTCGGTGGAGCCGTCCAGCTCATGACGAAGCAGGCCGCCGACGACCGCCCCCTCGAAGACCACGCGGATGCCGCGGAACCAGCGGTCCCGGTCAGCCTCACGGGTGCGCTGCTCCGGCGGGACCACGAGGGTGTCGACACCGAGCACCCGGCGGAGCTCGACCTCGTAGCCGGTCTCCTCGAGGAGCTCGCGGATCGCGCCCTCCTCGACGGTCTCGGCCAGCTCGACGCCACCCCCCGGCAAGGTCCACAACGGCTCGTCGGCCTCGTTCCACAGCGCGAGCAGGATCCGGTCGTGCTCGTCGACGATCACGGCGTAGGCGCCGAGCCGGGTGTCGTACTCGCTGTAGTGCAGCACGCTGCCCATGATGGCCCGGACCTGAGTCAGCGAGGCAACACGCCGGCCCGCGGAATGAACGCGGCGTTCGCCGGTTACGGACAGGTATGACCGTCCCGACCCTGACCCTGAACAACCAGACCGAGATCCCGCAGCTGGGCTTCGGCGTCTTCCAGGTGCCGCCGGCGCAGGCCGCCGACGTGGTCAGCCAGGCGCTCCAGGTCGGCTACCGGCACATCGACACCGCGCAGATGTACCAGAACGAGCAGGAGGTCGGTGAGGCGCTGAAGGCCTCGGACGTGCCCCGCGACGAGCTCTGGATCACCAGCAAGCTCAACAACGGCTACCACCGGCCGGACGACGCCCGCCGCGCCTTCGACGAGTCATTGTCGAAGCTCGGCCTCGAGCAGCTCGACCTGTTCCTCATCCACTGGCCGCTGCCGTCGCTCTACGACGGCGACTACGTGTCCACGTGGCGGACCCTCATCGAGTTCGTCGAGGACGGACGGGCACGCTCGATCGGCGTCTCGAACTTCCAGCCCGAGCACCTCGACCGGATCGTGGCCGAGACCGGCGTCGTACCCGCGGTCAACCAGATCGAGGTGCACCCCTACTTCACCAACGAGGCCGCCCGCGAGGCCAGCCACCGGCACGGCGTGCTGGTCGAGTCGTGGTCACCGATCGCGCAGGGCGCCGTCCTCGACGACGACGTGATCGGGAAGATCGCCGCATCGCACGGCCGGACGCCGTCGCAGGTGACCCTGCGCTGGCACCTCGAGCGTGGCGACATCGTCTTCCCCAAGACCACGCACCGGGAGCGGATGGAGGAGAACTTCGCGCTGTTCGACTTCGAGCTCACCCCCGACGAGGTGGCGGCGATCAGCGGGCTGGACAAGGGTGAGGCCGGCCGCACCGGCCCGAACCCGGACACGTTCGCCTACGTGCCGCAGTGATGGGACGGACACGGCCACCGCCGGTCGAGCCTGTCGAGACCGCAGCATCTGGCTGGAACTGGCCAGCCTGACGTCTGTGGCCGAGTGCCAGCGCCGGCTGCGGAAGGTTTCGACCCGCCGGCTGCGAGCTCGTCCCTCGCTCGCACGGCTTGCTCAACCTCCTCGTCGAAGGCCCGCTTCGCTTCGCTCAGCGGACCTTCACTCGGACCTCGTTGGACACTTCGGGGCCGTCGGTGTCGCGGACCCGGAACTTGTTGACGCCGCTCTGCGCGGTCTGGACGTAGGTCGCGAACGTCTCACCGCTGACCACCGCGTCGACGGTGGCGAAGTCGTTCCACTGGCCGTTCTCCAACCGCTGGACCTGCACCACGGCGCCCTCACCCCCGGGATAGACGCCGGTCAGGTAGATCTCCTCCATCGGCCCCACCTCGGTCGCGGCCGAGGACAGCGAGATGGCGAACTGCGGCGGCGCGTTGGAGGATGCCGTGCCGGTGGGGGTCTCCTCGCCGGGCTGCAGCGTGATCTGCGGTCCGGTCTCCTGCGCGGTGTCCGAGGGCTTGGGGAGGTACATCGACTGCTGGCTCGACGCCGGACCGCCGCCGCTGTTCCCGTCGAGGCCGAGGATCGAGCTGGCCGCCAGTGCGCCGCCGCTCACCAGGAGCCCGACCACCACGCCCACGCCGACGAGTGCGGCGAGGCCGGAGACGACCGGGTGGCCTTCGTCGTCGTTCAACGCCGAGGTCCTTCCGTGGACGGGTGTCGCGGGGTACTACGCGGCCATTCTCGGCCAGGATCCCCCAACGTTCCAACTAGGCGCACTGACAGACCCCCTGCGGGACGCTAACGTCCGGGCATGCCTCAGGACCCGATGGCCATGGGCCGCGCAATCCAGGCGATCATGGCGCAGGCCGGAGCGTGGGTGGCGCAGTACAAGAGCGACCTCACCGCGCGCGGCCTCGGCTTCTCGCCCGATGACCTGGCGGCGATCGCCGCTTCCGCCAACGCGCACCCCCTGCCGCCCACCGGGGCCACGGCCACCGAGGCCCAGGTCGCCGAGATGGAGCAGGTCAGGCAGGCGGCCCTCGACACCGTCTACCCGGAGACCGGTTTCGCGCCCGACGACCCGCGGCTCACACCCGTCGGCATGCCGCTGGTGGCGTACGCCGTGGCCGCCAAGGCGATCGGCTGGGCCAACGAGGACACCGCGCTGGCCGACCGGGTGCTCACGGCGCTCGGCCACACCCACGACGACTACGTGAAGGCCGGCGAGCACTGGACGCAGCTGCTCAAGACCGACATGGCGGTCGCGACGCTCTACGGCCAGCTGTTCTCGAACGTCGGCGAGCTGCCGGTCAAGCCCGCCTAGCGCCTTGACACTTCACCCGTGCTTCGGGCTCGGGATCTCGTCGGTGGCCAGCTCGCCGCCGGCCGCCAGCCAGGCACCCACCACGCGAGCCGCGTCGCGGCGCGGGTTGTAGATGTCCTCCTCGCCAGCCCAGAGGTTGTCGCCGGCGTACACGAGCCGGGTCCAGTTCGGGAACCAGAACGGCTCGCCGTCGGGATCGGTGGGGTGGTCGAGGAGGTTCTTGATCAGCATCAGGACGGCGCCGTTGTCCTCGTCGAAGGTGACCCACCCGGTCGGGAACCGCATGTGCGGGAACGGCGCCATCACCTTCTGGATCCACGCCCGCACCGTCTCGCGGCCATCCATCTCGCCGTAGGCATGCTCGACGTAGTGGCAGTCCTCGGTGAACAGGTCCCCGAACGGAGCCCAGTCACCGCTGGCCGAGCAACCCTCGAC
The DNA here is from genome assembly GCA_033854925.1 of Nocardioidaceae bacterium. Classification (GTDB taxonomy): domain Bacteria; phylum Actinomycetota; class Actinomycetes; order Propionibacteriales; family Nocardioidaceae; genus Nocardioides. The sequence goes on from JAWWPK010000446.1 coordinate 14,795, forward strand.
CACCGTCGTGTAGTGGGCGAACGCCGCCTCGAGCTCGGCTCTCGTGAACGCCGGCATCAGATGTTGTGCTTCCAGACGACCTCTTCGTGCAGCTTGCGGCTGCGCCAGCCGTCGGCCGTGCGGGTCATCGTGTGGTGGTAGAGACCGCCGATCTCGACGATCTTGGTCCCGCCCTTGCCGTCGTCCATGGGCATCGGGTTGTGGAAGTACGCCGACACGTCGGCCTCGTCCCCGCGCAGCTCGATGTCGACCTGGCCGAGCATGTGGACCCGCTTCGGGAAGAACGCCGGCAGCATCTCCGCCAGCCAGGGCTTGATCTGCGGGTACGCCTCCGCAATACCTCCCGACTCGGTGTAGTCGATGGCCGCGTCCGGGGTGAAGACGGTGTCGAGCTTGTCCCAGTCCCCGGTGTCGATGGCCCGGGTGTAGCGGGTGAGCACGTCGGTGATCTCGGCCCGGTCGCTCAGCTCCTGCAGGTCCACGCCGGGAAGGATCGCACAGAACTGGAACGTGTTCTAGATGCCCTCGGCGGTTCAGCAGATGTCGCCGTCGCCGGCCCAAAGGCGCCAGTGCTTGCCGACCGGGCCGCCGGGCCGGTGCGCGACGCGGTACTCCAGCAGGGTGTAGGCCGCGGTGCCGTCCGGGCAGGCGCCGAGCGCCTCTGCGCGCAGCACGATCCGGCCCGGCCGCGCGTAGTAGCCGCCCTCGGGGCGAAGCAGCCAGGTCACACCCCGGCCGGCTGCGGTCTCGTCGCCCCAGTGCCGCCACGTCAGGTTCGCCACCACACCGGAGGGATCCCCGCCGTTGAACACCCGCCGCGGATGCGCCTTGCCCCAGCCCCTGGCCGCCGGCGCGAGGTGTGCCGGCGAACCGAGCACCGGCTCCTCCGCTCTGCTGGCCTCCGCGACCGGAACCAGGGTGGCGGCGAGGAACGCCGCGACGAGGAGGGGAGCGAGCAGGGCGAGGATCCGAGACGGGGACATACCCCGTAGACGTCTGGGCGGTCTGTCGGGTTGTCGGTCCCGGATCACGATCCGGTCTCACCCTTGCGCCGGCGGTAGGCGCGGGCCGCGGCCCGGTCGTTGCAGAGGGTGCAGCAGTAGCGACGGGTGCGTCCGCGGGTCTGGTCGACGTACGCGCATCGGCACGGGTCGCTGGCGCAGATGCCCAGACGGGCCACGCCCCGCTCGACCACGTGGCGGGCGACGGCGTAGAGGAGCCGGGCCGGCAGGTCGCCGTCGGGTCCGGTGCCCGTGACCCGGAGCCCGTCCTCGCCCAGCTGCACCACCGCGCCGGCCCGGAGGAGCGCGGCATTGAGGGTCGCGCGGGCCTCGTCGTCGTCCGCGCCCTCGAAGACCGTCCGGATCGTGCCGCGCAGTGCCTGCAGCATCGGCAGGTCGGCGTCACGCTGCGCCTCGGCGAGCTCCTCGTGGCCGTTGCGCGCGAGCGCCCGGCGCCACCAGCCGAGGTCGGCTGCCATCCGGTCGGCCGGCTCCTCGAGCAGGTCCACGGAGTTGAGGAGGAGCACGGCCAGGTCCAGGTCATCGGCGGCGCCGGTGGCAGTCATGCGTGCTCCCTTCGTCAGTTGCTTGACTAATTATGCTACTGACGCTTCACTCATCCCGTGAGTGCGACACCCGCGTCCGTCCCGACGAACGTCACAGTCGTCGACGTCACGCTCCCCGTGCCCGGCCAGGATCACACTGCTCGAGCCTGGCTGGTCACGGGCGAGGACGTCGGGGGGTCGCGGGCTGGGGTCCTCTGGCTGCACTGGCTGGGCCACCTGCGCAACGACCGCGGCGAGTTCCTCTCGCAGGCGGTCGAGCTCGCCTCACGCGGTGTCGTCTCGCTGCTACCGGCGGGCTTCTTCCCGTGGGTCCCCGACCCGGACGGCACCGCTGCAGACGTCCAGCGAGTGCGTGACCAGGTGGCCGCGCACCGCGCCGCGCTTGACCACCTGGTCGCGCAGCCATGGCTCGACACCGCGCGGATCGCAGTGGTCGGCCACGACTACGGCGGGATGTACGGCGCTCTCCTGGCCGAGGCCGACGAGCGCGTGAGCGCGCTCGCGCTGCAGTGCGTCGATGCGGCGTGGGGCAACTGGTTCTCGGCGTACTGGCTCGGCCTCGAGGGAGAGAAGCGCGACGACTACCTCGCCCTGTTCGACGGGCTCGACCCGGTCGACCACGTCGGCCGCCTGGGCGACCGGATGCTGTTCCAGTGGGCCGGCCACGACACCTTCGTCGGCCCCGAGGTGGTGACGGCGTACGCCGCGGCGAACCCCAAGGCCCGCAGTCACCACTACGAGAGCGCCGAGCACATCCTGGGCGACATGGCCACCGTCGACCTCATGGCTTTCCTCGACGAGATGCTGGGTCTCCACCCCGAGTGATGGCGCAAAACTGAAACACGTTCTAGTCTTGCGCCCATGCGGTTCACCTACGCCGAGGCGATGACGCAGGCGAAGTTCTACGCACCTCTGGCGCAGGCGGCGGAGGCCGCGGGCTACACGAGCATGACCGTGGCCGACAGCCTCATCTACCCGCAGGAGTCCGACTCGAAGTACCCCTACACCGACACCGGCGACCGGGAGTTCCTCGACGGCAAGGAGTTCATCGAGACGATGGTGCTCTGCGCGCACCTGTTCGCGGTGACGACCACGCTGCGGCTCACGCCCTTCGTGCTCAAGCTGCCGGTGCGTCCGCCGGTGCTGGTCGCCAAGCAGGCGAGCAGCGTCGCCTACCTCTCCGACAACCGGCTCGGCCTGGGTGTCGGAATCTCGCCGTGGCCCGAGGACTTCGCGGCGCTCGGCGTCTCGTGGGAGAAGCGCGGCAAGCGGATGGACGAGTGCATGGACATCCTCCGCGGCCTCACCACTGGTGACTTCTTCGGCTACTCCGGAGAGTTCTACGACATCGAGCCGCTCAAGCAGTGCCCGGCGCCGACCGAGCAGATCCCGCTGCTCGTGGGCGGCCACGTCGACAACGCGCTGCGCCGCGCGGTGTTGAAGGGCGACGGCTGGATGCACGCCGGCGGCGACGGCGAGGAGCTCGACCGGCTGCTCACCCGGCTCGCCGAGATCCGCAAGGAGGAGGGCGACACCCGCGACGACTTCGAGGTGCACGTCATCTCCTACGACGCCTACGACCTCGACGGCATCAAGCGGCTCGAGGACAAGGGCGTGACCGACTGCATCGTCGGCTTCCGGGTCCCCTACATCAAGGGCCCGGACACCGAGCCGCTGGAGACGAAGATCGAGCACCTCGACAAGTACGCCGACTCGATCATCAGCAAGGTCTCTCTGTGAGTGAGGAGCTGACTCTCGCTTTCCGTGAAGCCGTCGCCGAGGCCGAGAAGC
>JAWWPK010000447.1:0-3849 GCA_033854925.1 Nocardioidaceae bacterium
CGCTGATCGTCGGCTCCGTGCCCGGCACCATCCTCGGCAGCTCGGTGGCCCCGCGAGTGCCGCAGTCGTTCATCCGGCGCGGCATCGTGGTGGTGCTGACCATGTCCGGGGTCGCCCTGCTCGACAAGGCCGGCTGGGCCCCGCTCGGCAAGGACTCGACCCACCCAGTCCTGATCGGGCTGATCGGCGTCCTGATGATCGTGCTGGTGCCGCTCGTGTGGGGGCTGCTCCGGCGTGGCCAGGGACTGCCGATGTTCGGCTCGCCGACGATCGCGGAGCTCGAGGGCGAACACCGTCAGAGCTCGAGCGTCCCCCGGAAGTAGTCGATCGTCCGGGTGAGCCCCTCGGCGAGCTGGACCGTCGGCTCCCAGTCGAGCTCCCGGCGGGCCACCGCGATGTCGGGCTGGCGCTGCTTGGGGTCGTCGAAAGGGAGCTCCTTGAAGACCAGCTCCGACCGCGCGCCGGTCAGCTCGATCACGGCGTTCGCGAGCTCGAGCATCGTGAACTCGTTCGGGTTGCCGACGTTGACCGGGCCTGTGAACTCGTGCGGCGTGTCCATCAGCCGCACCATCGCGCCGATGAGGTCGTCGACGTAGCAGAACGAGCGGGTCTGCTGCCCGTCGCCGTAGATGGTGACCGGCTCGCCGCGCAGCGCCTGGACGATGAAGTTGCTGACCACCCGGCCGTCGTTGGGGTGCATCCGCGGGCCGTAGGTGTTGAAGATCCGCATCACCTTGATGCCGAGGTCGTGCTGCCGGTAGTAGTCGAAGAACAGCGTCTCCGCGCACCGCTTGCCCTCGTCGTAGCAGCTGCGGATGCCGATCGGGTTGACGTGGCCCCAGTAGTCCTCGGTCTGCGGGTGGATCTCCGGGTCGCCGTACACCTCGCTGGTGGAGGCCTGCAGGATCCGCGCCTTGACCCGCTTGGCCAGGCCGAGCATGTTGATCGCGCCGTGCACGCTGGTCTTGGTCGTCTGCACCGGGTCGTGCTGGTAGTGGACCGGGCTGGCCGGGCAGGCCAGGTTGTAGATCTGGTCGACCTCGACGTAGAGCGGAAAGGTGACGTCGTGGCGCATCAGCTCGAACATCGGGTTGCCCATCAGGTGGGCGACGTTGCGCTTGGTGCCGGTGAAGTAGTTGTCGACGCAGAGCACGTCGTGCCCGTCGGACAGCAGCCGCTCGCACAGGTGCGAACCCAGGAAGCCGGCGCCGCCGGTGACGAGGACTTTGCTCACGGCGAGCAGTGTGCCGCAGTCGGGCGGCGGTGGCTCAGCAACGTTCGTCCCCGTGGACAGCGGTTGCTCAGCCACCGTTGACCTGTGCTGGACGGCGCAATGGTCAGTCCCGGCGGTAGATGTCGCGGGTATAGACCTTGGCCTCGACGTCGGCGAGGGCGTCGCTACGCCGGTTGGCGACGATCAGGTCGGCGCGGCGCTTGAACTCGTCGAGATCGCGCACGACGTCGGAGTTGAAGTAGGTCTCCTCCTCGAACGACGGCTCATAGACGATCACCTCGACACCCTTGGCCTTGAGCCGCTTCATCACGCCCTGCACGGACGACTCCCGGAAGTTGTCTGAGCCCGCCTTCATGATCAGGCGGTAGATCCCCACCGTGCGTGGCTCCCGGCGCAGGATGTCGGCGGCGATGAAGTCCTTGCGGGTCGTGTTGGCGTCGACGATGGCGCTGATGAGGTTCTGCGGCACGTCGCGGTAGTTCGCCTGGAGCTGCATCGTGTCCTTGGGCAGGCAGTAGCCGCCGTAGCCGAAGCTCGGGTTGTTGTAGTGGGTGCCGATCCGGGGGTCCAGGCCGACGCCTTCGATGATCTGGGAGGTGTCGAGGCGGTGCAGTACGGCGTAGGTGTCGAGCTCGTTGAAGAAGGCCACCCGCAGCGCGAGGTAGGTGTTGGCGAACAGCTTGATCGCTTCCGCCTCCGTCGCCTCGGTCAGCAGGACCGGGACGTCCGGGTCGAGCGCAGCCTCGCGGAGCAGCTCCGCGAAGACCTTGCCGCGCTCCGAGAGGTCACCGACCACGATGCGGGAAGGATGCAGGTTGTCGTGCAGCGCCCGGCCCTCGCGCAGAAACTCCGGGCTGAAGACGACCGGCAGGCCGGGGTGCTCGGCCCGCATGCGCTCTGTGAAACCCACGGGCACCGTCGACTTCACCACGAGGGTCGCGTCGGGCGCCGCCGCGTGCGCCTGTCGCAGGACCTGCTCCACGGAGCCCGTGTCGAAGAAGTTGGTGTCGGGGTCGTAGTCGGTGGGGGTCGCCACGACGACGAGCTCCGCACCGGCGTACGCCGCCGCGGCGTCGGTGGTCGCCGTCAGGCTCAGCTCGCGATGGGCGAGGTAGTCGGCCAGCTCGTCGTCCTCGATCGGAGATCGTCGCGCCGAGACCGCCTCGATCCGCGCGGCGTCGAGGTCCACGAGCCAGACGTCGTGGCGCTGGGCGAGCAACACCGCGTTGGACAGGCCGACATAACCCGCTCCGACCACGGCGATCCTCATGCGGGGGAGTCTAGGGAGGGCGGCGCATTCTCAAGTTTCTCGCCAGAGATTGGTCACGAATTCGCCCACCCCAGAGGTGCCCGATACCCTGATGGCTGCCCTTCCCCCGCGCGTACGCCGACCGCTGCGCGCACCACCCGTGCCAGAAGAGGTCTTCCGCAGCACATGTCCGTGACGCATGCCGACTACCGGCTGAGCCAGCTCGACCAGCTCGAGGCGGAGTCGATCCACATCTTCCGCGAGGCCGCGGCCGAGTTCGAGAAGCCGGCGCTGATGTTCTCCGGCGGCAAGGACTCCATCGTCATGCTCCGCCTGGCGGAGAAGGCGTTCTTCCCGGCCAAGATCCCGTTCCCCCTGGTGCAGATCGACACCGGCCTGGACTTCCAGGAGGTCCTGCAGACCCGGGACAACTGGGTCAACCGCCTGAATGTCCGGATGATCGTCGCCAGCATCGACGAGGCGATCACGAGTGGCGTGGTCGTGGACGACGGCAAGACCAGCCGCAACCGGATGCAGACCGCCACGCTGCTGAACTGCATCGAGGAGAACGGCTTCACCGCGATGTTCGGCGGCGGCCGGCGCGACGAGGAGAAGGCTCGCGCCAAGGAGCGGGTCTACTCCCACCGTGACGACTTCGGCCAGTGGGACCCGAAGAACCAGCGCCCCGAGCTGTGGAGCCTCTACAACGGCAAGCTGCACGGTGGCGAGCACATGCGGGTCTTCCCGCTCTCCAACTGGACCGAGCTCGACATCTGGCACTACCTGCGCCAGGAAGGCGTCGAGCTCCCGTCGATCTACTTCGCGCACGAGCGCCGGGTGTTCAACCGCGACGGCATGTGGATGAGCGAGAGTCCGTTGAACCCCTGCAAGCCTGGCGAGGAGATCGTGGCGAAGACCGTGCGCTACCGCACCGTCGGCGACCTCACCCTGACCGGCGCGGTCGAGTCCGATGCCGACACGATCGACAAGATCATCGACGAGATCGCCATCGCCCGCGTCACCGAGCGCGGGGCGACCCGGGGCGACGACCGCTTCTCCGAGGCCGCCATGGAGGACCGGAAGAAGGAGGGCTACTTCTGATGGACCTGCTCCGCTTCGCCACCGCCGGCTCGGTCGACGACGGCAAGTCGACCCTCATCGGTCGGCTGCTGCTCGACTCCAAGGCCATATTCGAGGACCAGCTCGAGGCCGTCGAGGCCACCTCGGTGTCCAAGGGCTACGACTACACCGACCTGGCGCTGCTCACCGACGGGCTGCGGTCCGAGCGCGAGCAGGGCATCACGATCGACGTCGCATACCGCTACTTCGCGACGCCGGCCCGCAAGTTCATCATCGCCGACACCCC
>JAWWPK010000448.1:0-4676 GCA_033854925.1 Nocardioidaceae bacterium
ACCCGCTACCGACCCCATGCACCACCCGCTGGCTCCTCGGGCTCCTGGACTGGCCTGACGTTCGCTTGCGCGAGCCCAGCCGTCCACCCGTCCCGACACCACCAGGAGCCACGTCATGTCCCTGCTCGATCCGTTGTCCCATGCCCTCGCCGGGGTCCTCGCCTCGGCCCACGCCGGCCTTGTCTCGCTCGGCCTCGATCCATCCTCCGGTCCGATCTGGATCCTCAGCGTCGCGGCCGTCGTCGTCACCGTCCGGCTCGTCCTGCTTCCTCTGGTGGTGCACGGCGTGCGCGTGAGCCACGCCTCCGCGCATGCCCGGCCGCATCTGAAGGAGCTCAATGAGCGCTACCGCAATCGAAAGGATCCGGAGAGCCTGCGCGCGTTCGCGGACGAGCGCCGTCGCATCGCAGTCGAACATCGGCTCTCACCCTGGGGCTGCCTGCCGGTGCTCGCCCAGCTGCCGGTGTGGTTCGCCCTCTACCGCCTGCTCTCCCAGGTGGCCGGCGGTACGCCGGTCGGCGCCGTGGACCTGGGACTGGTGGCCTCCCTGGGCGCTGCGACCGTCCTCGGCGTGCCCCTGGCCGCTCGCGGCTATCTCGGAGCGGGCGTGATCCATCTGGCCGTGGTCACCGCCCTCGCCGGGACCGCGGCGCTCCTGTCCTACGTGACGCAGAAGTATCTCGTCGCACCCAACACAGTCCTCGACGCCGTTCCCGAGGCGATGGTCAGAGCGCAGCAGCTCATGCCGCTCCTGTCGGCGGCCGGAATGGTGATCGCTGGAGGGGTCGTGCCGGTGGCCCTGCTCGTCTACTGGGTCATCAACTCGTCGTGGACTCTCGGCCAGACCGCAGTGATCGTGCACTGGTTCCCGACACCTGGCTCACCGGCGGCCGATCGGCGCGGCTAGGGAGGTCAGACCTCGCGCAGCACCACCACGCTCCGGCCACCCAGCCGCATCCGGTCGCCGGTCTTGACCGGCGTACCGATCGGGAGCTTGGGGTCGGTCGACAGCACGACCTCTCCGGAGTGGACCCAGTCGTTCTCGGGGAGCTCGACCTGGACGGACCGGCCGCCGGAGTTGAAGAACATCGCGAAGGACTTGTCGACCTGCTGCTCGCCGCGGGGGCCGGGGGAGCGGAGCGGGGCGCCGGAGACGAACATCCCCAGCAGCGTCAGCTTCGGGTCGTGCCAGTCGTCGCCGGTCATCTCGCGGCCGGACGGGTGCAGCCAGGCCAGGTCCTTCGGGCCGCCGCGGATGGTGGGCCGGCCCTCGAAGAAGTGCCGCTGCCGCAGGGCGGGGTGCTCCCGGCGCAGCCGCAGCGCACACTTGGTCACCTCGTAGACGTCCAGCCAGGCCTCGTCGGCGCGCCAGTCGACCCAGGAGAGCTCGTTGTCCTGGCAGTAGGCGTTGTTGTTGCCGCCTTGGGTGCGGCCGCGCTCGTCGCCGGCGGTGATCATCGGTACGCCGTTGGACAGGCACAGGGTCGCCATCAGGTTCGCGGCCTGGCGACGGCGCAGCGCGAGGATCTGCGAGTCGGTCGTCTCGCCCTCGACCCCGTGGTTCCAGGACCGGTTGTTGTCGGTGCCGTCCTTGTTGTCCTCGCCGTTGGCCTCGTTGTGCTTGCGGTCGTAGCTGACCAGGTCGCGGACCGTGAAGCCGTCGTGCGCGGTGACGAAGTTGACCGACGCGTACGGCGATCGGCCGTCGTCGGCGTACAGGTCCGAGGAGCCCGCCAGCCGGGTGGCCACGGCCCGGATGCCGGAGGAGCGGCTGTTCCAGAAGTCCCGGATCTCGTCGCGGAACTGGTCGTTCCACTCGATCCAGGGTGGCGGGAACTCGCCGACCCGGTAGCCGTCGTTGGACGCGTCCCACGGCTCGGCGACCAGCTTGACGTGCCGCAGTACCGGGTCCTGGCCGATGGCCACGAGCAGGTGGCTGCGCATGTCCAGCTCGCGGCCGGTGCGGGTGAGCGCGGACAGCAGGTCGAACCGGAAGCCGTCGACGTGCATCTCGGTCACCCAGTAGCGCAGCGAGTCGAGGATCATCCGCAGCGCGAAGGGGTGGCTGGCGTCGACGGTGTTTCCGCAGCCGGTCACGTCCCAGTAGCGGTCGTGGAACGCCTCGCCGGCCGGCCCCTGCGACACCCGGTGGTAGATCTTGTCGTCCAACCCGCGGAAGCTCAGCGTCGGCCCTTCGACCCCGGCCTCGGCCGTGTGGTTGTAGACCACGTCGAGGAGCACCTCCAGGCCGGCGTCGTGGAACGCCTTCACCATCGCCTTGAACTCGGTGACCTGTTCGCCGCGGTCCCCGCTGGAGGAGTACGCCGCGTGGGGGGCGAAGAAGCCGATCGAGTTGTACCCCCAGTAGTTGGTCAGCCCGCGCGCGTCGACGGCCGGCTCCGTCACGAACTGGTGCACGGGCAGCAGCTCGACGGCGGTCACGCCGAGGTCGCGCAGGTAGTCGATGACCGCCGGGGACGCGAGGCCGGCGTACGTCCCACGCAGCGCGTCGGGCACCCGGTCGTGCAGCTGGGTCATCCCCTTGACGTGCAGCTCGTAGATGACGGTGTCGCGCCAACGGCGCCGCGAGGGGCGATCGCCGCCCCAGTCGAACCGGTCGTCGACGACCACGCTGAGCGGCACCTTGCCGGCCGAGTCGAGGAAGTCCCGCGACTCGGGAGCGTCCTGGGTGTAGCCGAAGATCGCGGGGTCCTGCACGACCTGCCCGCTCACGGCCCGCGCATACGGATCGAGCAGCAGCTTCTGCGGGTTGAACCGCAACCCCTGCGCGGGCGCCCACGGGCCGGCCACCCGGTAGCCGTACCGCTGGCCAGGCTTGATGCCGGGCACCGCACCGTGCCAGATGCCCAGCGAGCGCTCGGTCAGCCGGTGGGAGGTCTCGGTGCCGTCCGCGTCGACCAGGCAGAGGTACGCCGCGGTGGCTTCCGGCGCCCACACCGCGAAGTTGGTCGACTCCTCCGACCACGTCGAGCCGAGGTCGTGGTTGGAGCCCGGCCAGATGGGCGCCACCTCTTCTCGGGTTCGCCAGAGTCCGGGCACCCGGTAACTCTAGAGACGGCGCCCGGGCGGCATGATGCTCGGCATGGGTGAGTCCGCCGGAGAGTTTGTCAGCCTGACCGTCGCCGACGGGGTCGGCACGATCCGCCTCGACCGGCCGAAGCTGAACGCGATCAGCTTCCAGGTCCAGGCCGAGCTGCGCGACGCCGCTGCCGAGGCGACCGAGCGCGACGACGTGCGCGCGGTCGTCCTGTACGGCGGCGAGCGGGTCTTCGCGGCCGGCAACGACGTCAAGGAGATGGCCGACCTGTCGTACGCCGACATGGTCAAGCTCGGGACGTCCGTGCAGTCCGCGGTGACCGCGGTGGCCCGGATCCCGAAACCCGTGGTCGCAGCGATCACCGGCTACGCGCTCGGCGGTGGGTGCGAGCTGGCGCTGGCGGCCGACGTCCGGTTCGCCGCCGAGGACGCCCAGCTCGGGCAGCCCGAGGTGCTGCTCGGGATCATCCCGGGCGCCGGCGGCACCCAGCGGCTCAGCCGCCTCATCGGCCCCAGTCGTGCCAAGGACCTCATCTTCACCGGCCGGTTCGTCAAGGCCGACGAGGCGCTCGCGATCGGGCTGGTCGACCGGGTCGTGCCCAAGGAGCGGGTCTACGACGAGGCGGTCGCCTGGGCGGCCCAGTTCTCGGGTGCCGCCGCCCTCGCGCTGAGGGCCGCGAAGGAGTCGGTCGACCGTGGACTCGAGGTCGACCTGGACACCGGGCTGGAGCTCGAGCGGGCGGCGTTCGCAGCCCTGTTCGCCACTGCTGACCGCACCACCGGTATGCAATCCTTCGTCGAGCAGGGGCCGGGCAAGGCCACCTTCGAGGGTCGCTGACCAGGACGAGGGGAGCGGGATGTTCGGACGCGGCGGCGGGACCAGGATCGACACCGGGGCCGAGGCCTCCGGCACGTCGGGCGCACCGGGCCGCGGTGCGCAGACGGTCACCCGGGTGCGGGTGCTGCTCTCCCAGGTGGTCTGGCTGCTGTTCCTGGTCGCCGCGATGTTCCTCGCCGTCGGGGCGCTGCTGATCACGCTGGACGCCAACCACGACAACGGCCTCGTGAAGTTCGTGCTCGAGGGCGCGGACCGGGTCGACCTCGGGATCTTCTCCAGGGACAACGGCATCAAGCAGTTCTCGGGCGCCGACGCGGAGACCAAGAACGCCCTGTTCAACTGGGGCCTCGGTGCCGCCGCGTGGCTCTTCGTGGGCCGGATCCTGGACCGGCTGATCCGGCCCTGACCGGGCCCACCCGCCAATTTTCTGGTGTGAGGAAGGCCTCTCTGGGACGACGTGTAACTCGGAGTGACACGGCGGTAACCTCCGAACCACCATGAACATCATCGTCTGTGTCAAGCACGTCCCCGACGCCACCGCCGACCGCAAGTTCGAGGACGACAACACCGTCGACCGCGTGGGCGTCGACGGGCTCCTGTCCGAGCTCGACGAGTACGCCGTCGAGCAGGCCCTCCAGCTGAAGGAGGCCGGCGAGGCCTCCGACGGGGAGAGCGTCGAGGTGACCGCCCTGTGCGTCGGCCCCGAGAAGGCGCTCGACGCGGTGCGCAAGGCGCTCCAGATGGGTGCCGACAAGGGCATCCACGTCGTCGACGACGCCAT
>JAWWPK010000449.1:0-2526 GCA_033854925.1 Nocardioidaceae bacterium
CCGGCCCCGGATGACCAGCTCGCCGGCGATGTCGGTCGCGCCCGGCCACGGCAAGCAGGGAACGGTCTTCACCGTCGCCTCCGCCACCGGTGGCTGCGGCAAGACCTTCTACGCCACCAACCTGGCCTACTTCCTCCACCAGCACACGGGCAAGCGCACCTGCATCATCGACCTCGACCTGCAGTTCGGCGAGGTCTCCACCGCTCTCCGGCTGCGCCCCCGGTTCACCATCTCCGACGTCCTGTCCCGTGAGGAGCAGGACCAGGCCGACCTCGAGGCCCACATCCAGGAGTACGTCGTCGCCCACGACAGCGGCGTCTACGTGCTGGCCGCGCCTAAGGACCCCTCCGACGCCGACCGGATCCACCCGACCGACGTCAGCCGGGTGATCGAGGCGGCCCGGGCCAAGTTCGACTACGTCGTGGTCGATACGCCCGCCGCGCTCACCGAGATCGTGCTGGCCGCCTTCGACCTGTCCGACCAGCTCTACATCATGGCCACCATGGACCTGCCCAGCGTCCGCAACATGGGTGTCTTCCTCAATACCCTGGACAAGCTCAAGATCCCGTCCGACAACGTCAAGCTCATCCTGAACAAGGCGGAGAAGGACGTCGGCATCGACGTCGAGCAGATCACCAAGCTGTTCTCCCAGGGCTTCGCATCGGTGCTCCCGTACGCCCGGGAGGTCAGCAAGTCGGTGAACGTGGGCACGCCCATCCTCGCCTTCAACCCCAACTCCGAGGTCAGCCGGCGGCTGGCGGCGGGGCTGGTGCCGCTACTGCCGGAAGGCATGCAGTCCCCGACCGCAGGCAACAACGGCGACGCGGGCGGAGCCCGCAAGCAGGGCCTGTTCGCCCGCATCTTCCACCTGTCACCGCAATCGACCGGCTCTTAAGGGAGGACCGTGAAACTCTCAGACAAGCTCGCAGCCCTGGAGGACCAGGAGCGGGCGTCGACCGCATCCCGGTCATCCGTGACGTCGGCCGAGACGGCCCGCCGGCGGCTGCCCCCTCGCCCCGCCGACGGTGGCCAGGCCGCCGTCGCCCGCCGGGCCGGCTCCACTTCGGCCGCCAGCTGGCACGCCTCCAAGAAGAAGGTCCGGGAGCTGGTCCTGGCCGAGGTGGCCCCCAAGGTCCACGGCCTGACGCCGGAGGGCCTGACCAACGAGGTCAAGGCCGCCCTCGACCGCATCATCTCGAGGGAGGACGTGAAGATCTCCCCCCGGGAGCGGCGCGCCTTCCTCCAGGAGATGATCCAGGACACCCTGGGCTACGGGCCCCTCGACCCGCTGCTGCAGGACCCGTCCATCACTGAGGTCATGTGCAACAACTACGACGACATCTGGGTGGAGCGCGACGGCAAGCTGCACCACACCGGGGCCGCCTTCGGTGACGACCAGCAGTACCGGCACGTGATCGAGAAGATCGTCTCCGCCGTCGGCCGGCGCATCGACGAATCGTCGCCGATGGTCGACGCCCGGCTCCCCGACGGCTCCCGTGTCAACGCCATCCTCCCCCCGCTGGCCATCCACGGCCCCATCCTCACCATCCGGAAGTTCGCGGCCGACCCCTACACGGTCAAGGACCTCATCAACTTCGGCACCTTCACCCTCGACCTCTCGGTCGTGATGGAGGCCTGTGTCCGGGGCAAGCTGAACATCCTGGTCTCCGGCGGTACCGGCACCGGCAAGACGACCAACCTCAACGTGCTGTCGTCGTTCATCCCCGAGGGCGAGCGCATCGTCACCATCGAGGACGCGGCCGAACTCCAGCTCCAGCAGCCCCACATCCTCAGCCTCGAGGCCCGTCCGCCCAACGCGGAAGGCGCCGGCGAGGTCAAGATCCGCGACCTCGTCCGCAACGCCCTGCGTATGCGCCCCGACCGCATCATCGTCGGTGAGGTCCGGGGGGCCGAGTCCCTCGACATGCTCCAGGCCATGAACACCGGCCACGAGGGCTCCATGACCACGGTCCACTCCAACGGCCCCCGTGACGCCCTGGCCCGCATCGAGACGATGGTGCTGATGGCCGGCTACGACCTCCCGGTCAAGGCCATCCGGGAGCAGATCACCTCCGCCCTGAACATCATCATGCACCTCGACCGCCTGTCCGACGGCCGCCGGGTGGTGACCTCGGTCACCGAGCTCCAGGGCATGGAGGGCGAGACGATCCTGCTGCAGGAGATCTTCAAGTTCCGCCAGTTCTCCCGGGGCGACAACGGTCGCATCAACGGCGAGCTGGTGGCCACCGGCCTGCGGCCCAAGTTCCTCGACAAGCTGGCCGAGAACGGCATCGAGGTCCCGGCCAAGGCGTTCCGCGCCCCGGCGCCCACGCCCTCGACCCAGGCCACCTCGTCGCGCGGCGGGCGCAACGCCCGCATCCCGTCCCTGTCCACCCTGGCCCGAGCGGAGCGTGCCCAATGACCACGATGATCGCAGTCCTCGCCGTCGGTATCGGCCTGGCCCTGGTCGTCGCGGGGATGCTCGCCCGGGTCCGCGACCGTCAGCGGCAGCTGGCCGAGATCCTC
>JAWWPK010000450.1:0-2752 GCA_033854925.1 Nocardioidaceae bacterium
TACGCTGCCGCCATGGGACCGCGCCTGCTCCCACTACCCCCTAGCCAGCCATGCTGACGTCCCGCTCCGGGAGCACACTGACGCGGTTGCACTCGTCAGAGCACCGGCAGACGGTTACGCGCAGAGCGGTGGCCCTTGTCCTGGTGGGCGCCGTGCCTCCCCTCGGGGCGTGCGGCGGTGGCGAGGACAGCAACCAGCCACGCGAAGAGGCGGTCGTGATCAAGACCAGCGTGAGCATCGCCGCGACGGAAGGCGCGGAGCCCATCGCCACTGGCGAGATCCTCAAGGGCTCCACCCTCGGAGGCACGGCGTTCTGCGCCGGCGGGACCATCCTGGACTCCCACGCGAGCGCCGATCCTGCCGTGGCCGAGCTCGGCCTGATAGACCGGGCGATCACCTGCCCGGATGGATCCGTGCGGATGGTCTTCACGCCCGGGGAGCAGGGCCTGAAGCAGCCGGGTGTGTGGACGATCGTCAGCGGCACCGGTCCCTTTGAGGGACTGCGCGGGAGCGGGGAGCTGGAGGTCACCTACGACCCCACCGACGACACGGCGGCGCACGAGACGTACACCGGGACGGCCACGCACTAGCCGTCCCACCGCCTGCTGAATCAGGTCGAAGAAGGCGCCCTCGTCGAGCGCGTCGCCCTCACCCGCATCACTGCACCGTGCCCTGCACACCGCTCGCGGCGCCGTTGCCGGCGGCGTCGAAGACCAGCAGGTCCATCTCGTACGCCGACCCCTTGGGTGCGTGTGCGAACACGACGTCCAGCTTCTTGTCGATCGTGACCGTCTGCTTCGAGAGCACCCGGTGGTAGCCGTCCGAGCTCGGCACCGCGATGTACGGCGTGAGCGTGCCCCCGATCTCGAGCTGGATGCCCGCGGACGCCTGGTTGTTCACGTCCACCGCGGTGATGCTCTGGACCTCGCCCTGGCTCGAGAGCAGCACGCGCACCTGGATGTCGGTCGCCGCTCCGTTCGGCGCGACGTAGTGCGCAATGAAGGTGCCGAGGAGACCGCCGGCCTGCGCTTGGTACTGCGTGGTCACCGGCGCCACCTTCTTGCCGTCGGTGATCGAGGTGAGCCCGTAGTTCCAGGTGCCCTGCACCTGGCCGGGGCCGCCCGCGTCGAGGTAGGCCGGCAGGACCAGCGCCAGCGCCTGGCTCTGGCCGCCGATCTCGGTGAACAGGTAGGTGTCCGCCTGGGCGACGTTCGCCCGGGCCCCGTCGACGAGCTGGCCCGCGATCTTGACCCCGGACGCGTCCGCCTGCAGGACCTGTGCCTGCTGCGAGGTGAACCGCACCCCGCCGCCCTGGTTGCCACTCGAGCCCAGTGCGCTGTCGACGTAGGCCTCGACGAACTCGGCCCACGGCTGCGGCTCGGTGCCGTCGTTGAGGACGTCCTGGTTGACCTGGCGCGGGTTGCCCGGCATGTAGACGTTCATTCCCGTGGCCTGCTGGGTGCCCTGACCGGTCGCCTGCGCCGCGACGGCCTTCGTGAGTGCGGCCGAGACCGCGTCCCGTGCCACCGCCACGTCGTCGGGCACGTTGGTCAGGTGCTTCATGAAGTCGCCGAGGTCGATGAGGTCGAAGGAGTCACCCTCCGAGCCCGGGAGGCTGATCACGAACTCGAGGGCGTTGGCCCGGGCCTGCGCGACCTGCGTGGTGATCTCGCCCATGTGCGCGATCGCCGTCTGGCTGAACGACGCCATCGCGGCGTCGAGCCGGGACATGGCGTCACCGTCGACGACCGAGAGGGCCGCCAGGTCGCGGTAGGGCTGGCCGCCCTGCTGCTTGGCGATCTCGTCGAGCAGGTCGACGTAGCCCGAGACGAACCCGTTGGCGATGTCCTGGCCGCCGCCACCCTGCCCCATCGGCGACAACGATGCCGGGGCGAGCGGGTAGTCGATCATCTCCTCCTCCGAGCCACCCAGCCACTTGCCGAGCGGCGCGAGCGCGGAGAGGGTCTCGTAGTTCGCCATCAGGCAGGCCGCCTGGTTGATCACGTCGAACTGCTGGATGCCTGCCTGCTGCATTCCCTGGATCAGCCCGTTCCGCATCTGCGGGACGGTGAGCTCCTTGGTGATGGGCGGGCCGGTGTCGACGTACCCGCCGGTGTTGCCGCCGCCATGGTCGAAGAAGGTGAACCCGTAGTGCTTCGCGGGAAACTTGTCGGCCGCCTCGGCCACGAAGCTCGACAGCGTGGCCGGGTCGCCCATCGACAGCTCACCGAGGTCCTGGACCTGCGTGTACTCGTGGTTGTGCAGGACCAGGAGCTTGGCCGTGCTGAACGGCTGCTGCCCCGCCAGAGCCTGGGTCGGCGCGTCCTTGCTGCCGAGCTCCGGGAGGTCGACCAGGACCACGATGTTGACGTTGGGGGAGTCCGGGAGCTGGGCGATCTCGTCGAGGTTCTCGACCATCAGCTCTGGCACGTTGACCGTGTCGCCGACGGCATAGATCATCATCGTCCAGTCCGCGACCGCTGGTTTGGCTGCGGCCGGCGCCACCGCCTGGCTGGTGGTGCCGAGGCCGGTGACGAGGGAGACCGTGCCGGTCGCCACGATCGTGGCGACCAACGCGGCCGACCTGCGGCCGGGCCGGGGGATGTACGTCAGCACCGGTTGTTCCTCCGTGTCTGGTCGTTGCTCAGAAGCTGCTGACCAGCGAGTTGAACATCTGGTCGTAGCCGTCCATCAGTCCGCTGGTCTGGTCGTCCAGCGCGCCCTGCCCGTAGAGCGTGAACGCCGTGACTCC
>JAWWPK010000451.1:0-8205 GCA_033854925.1 Nocardioidaceae bacterium
GCTACGAGGTCTTCTGGCTGGACCCACCTGCGACCGCCTCACTCACCGAGGAGCTCCGGCTGCACGACCGGATGGTCCACCGGCTCCCCGACGACCTGCGTGCCGCTGTTGACGCGTTCGACCCGGAGCGTCGCGGGCTCTGGTACACCACCCCGTTCGTCACCACCGACGAGCCCGCTGACGGTCGGCCCGTGACCGGCGGCCGGCCGGCGTCCTTCCTGGCCCTCGAGGACAAGCTGCTCGCGGACGCGGTCTGGGACGCCGCCGAGGTCGAGCGCGCGCCGTACCGCATCGTCGACCTGGCCGACGACGCCGCCCTCGACGCGGCCACCGCAGAGCTCGGCACCGGGCTGGGCGCAGTGTGGTCGGGCGACGCCCGCGACGGCTTCAACGGCGGTGGCAACTACGTTCGCTGGCTGCGCGACGACCGCGACCGGGCCGAGGCCGCGGCGTTCTTCCGGCCACGCTGCGACCGGGTGCGGGTGCTGCCGTTCCTCGAGGGCGTCCCGTGCTCGATCCACGGGTTCGTGCTGCCCGACGGTACGGCGGCACTGCGGCCGGTCGAGATCGTCACCCTTCGCGACCCGGCGGCGCGGACCATGACCTACGCAGGTCTGGGCACCACCTGGGACCCGCCCTGGGTCGACCGCGAGGTGATGCGTGAGGCCGCCCGTGGCGTAGGCGCGCACCTGCAGCGCGACCACGGTTACCGCGGCGCCTTCGGCATCGACGGCGTGCTGACCGCCGGGGGGTTCCGGCCCACCGAGCTCAACACCCGGATGTCGGCGGGCGCCACCGCGCTGAGCGAGGTGGACCGCAGGTTCTTCGTCTTCCTGCAGGCGGCGCTCGTGGCCGGGGTGGACACGGGGCTCAGGGCGACGGACGTCGAGCGGCTGGTGCCGGCCATGGACATGGCCAGGGTCGGCAAGGTCGTCGCCTTCGGCGAAGGCACGACAGGCGTGACCGAGGAGACCTACCCGGTCACGTGGGACGGTCAGTCGTTTGCCCGCACCGAGGAGGAGACCGGGAACCTGTTCGACGTCGGCGCGACCCCGAGTGGGATGTTCGCGAGGGTGGAGCCGTGCGCCGCTGTCGTGCCCGGCCAGCGGCTGGCCCCGGTCAACGCCGCCCTCCTGCGGTTCCTCGACGCGTCGTACGGCACCTCGTTCGGGCCGATGGAGCCCGCGCCCGACGTTCGCACGGTGGCCTGACGTGGCCGGCGTGGTCGTCGTGGGCGGCGGCTTCGGAGGACTGGCTGCCGCGGCCCGGCTGGCCAAGCTCGGCCACGAGGTCACCGTGCTGGAACGGCTGGACACCCTCGGCGGCGCGATGTCCACGGTGTCCGCGGACGGGTTCGAGTGGGACGCCGGGCCGACGTCGACCCTGCTGCCCGCGGTCATCCGGGACCTGTTCCGCAAGAGCGGCCGCCCGGTCGAGCGGGAGCTCGAGCTCGAGCCGCTCGACCTGGTGCGCGAGCACTGGTTCGAGGACGGCAGCGTGCTCGGCCTGCCCGGCCACTCGCGCGCGGCCCAGCTGCGGGCCTTCGACGAGCTGAAGCCCGGCCTCGGGCAGCAGTGGGTCGACCACGTCGACTCGTTCAGCGACGACTGGGACGTGCTGCGCCGCGCGTACTTCGAGAACGCCTGGAACCCCGCCGACCTCTCCCGCGAGGTGGCCGAGCGGTTCGACAGCCGGGAGATGCTCCAGAAGCGGCTGAAGAGGACCTTCAAGGACGAGCGGCTGCGGCAGGTGGCGGCCCACCCCTTCGTTGCGGACGGGCACGACCTGCGCAACGTGCCGGCATGGGCTGGTCTGGTCGCCTACCTGGAGCAGCGGTTCGGCGCGTGGACGGTCACCGGCGGGATGGCTTCGCTGAGCTCTGCGCTGACCGCGCGGATGGCGACCCGCGGGGTGACCGTCGCGCTCGAGGTCGAGGCCACTGACATCGTCGTGCGAGACGGGCGCGCGGTCGCGGTCGCGACCGCGTCGGGTGACGTCGACGCGGACGTGGTCGTCTGCGCCATCGATCCGCGGATGCTGCCCGCGCTCGCACCGTACGTCGAGCGGACCATGCCGGCGATGCCGCCGGTGGTCTGCCATGTCGGCCTCTCGGCACCGGTGCGCGACCTGCCGCACGAGGTGGTCGTGCACGGCGACCCCCTACTCATCGTCCGTTCCGGCGGCCGGGCGCCGGCCGGCGGTGCGGCCTACACGGTGCACGGTCGCGGCAGCCTCGCCGAGGACATCCTCAAGGCCCTGGCCCGCCACCGGCTCGACCTGCGCACCGACCTGGTCACCCGGGTCGACCTGACCCCCCGCGACCTGGTGCAGCAGTGGCTCACGTCGCCGTACGGCGTGCTGTGGGAGGGCCGGGGCACGGTGCGGCAGCGGCTGGGGCCGCGCACGCCCATCGAGGGGGTGTACGCCGCCGGCGCGCACGCGACGCCCGGCAGTGGGCTGCCGTTCGTGGGGCTCTCCGCGGCGCTGGTCGCGCAGGTGGTGGGTCCTGCCTAAGCCAGCGACCAGGTGACCGTCAGGCTGGCCGAGATCTCCCTTTCACCGGGCTGCAGGCCGACGTCGGCCTTGGACATCGCGGCGAAGCCGCCGGGTGACATCGGCCCGGAGCCCTCGGAGACGGCCTCGACCTGGCCCAGCGTCGCGTCGGCAAGCGCCGCGAGGAGGTCCGCCTTGGCACGCGCGTCGGAGAACGCGGCCTCCCGCGCCTGCGCGATCGCAGCCGAGGGGTCCCGCACGGCCAGCTCGACGCCCTCGACCACCAGCCGGCCGCTGACCGCGTAGGCCAGGTCGGAGAGGAGCTCGTTGGCGGTCGCCAGGTCACCGGTGGAGATGGTCAGGGTGTGCCGCGCCTCGAAGCCGGGGATCTCGCCCTGCTCGTTGGTGGGCCACACCGAGAGGTTGACGGTCGAGACCAACAGGTTGCCCGCTGCCGTGACCACCGCCTCTCGCGCCGACTCGGCACCGGCCAGGGCCTCGGTGAGCGTCCGGGCGCGGTGGACGGCGGAGAGGCGGACGAGGGCGGTGTCGGGTACGGCGGCTGCGGAGCCGGTTCCGGTCACGGTGAGGGTGCGCACCCCCCGAGCGTATGGCTCAGACGGTCATGTTCAGCGCGGCGAAGATCTCCAGCGTCGCCTTGGACCGGTTCAGCGTGTAGAAGTGCAGGCCCGGGGCCCCGCCCGTGAGCAGCTCCTCGCAGAGCTCGGCCGCGATCGCGATGCCCTCGGCGCGCATCGCCGCCGGGTCACCCTCGTGGGCCGAGATCCGCTCGACGAGGTCGGCCGGCACGTCGGTGCCGATGAGCTCCCCCTGGCGACGGATCGCGTTGAGGTTCAGGATCGGCATGATCCCCGGCAGGATCGGGAGGTCGGCGCCGCGGGCCCGGACCCGGTCGACGAGCTCGAAGTAGTCGGAGGCGCGGAAGAACATCTGGGTGACCGCGAACTCCGCTCCGGCGTCGGCCTTGGCGACCAGCACGTCGGCGTCGGCGTCGCGCGAGCTCGCCCCGGGGTGGCCCTCGGGGAACGCCGCCACGCCGATCCGGAAGTCGCCGCGCGAGCGCGCCAGCTCGACCAGCTCGACGGCGTACGTCAGCCCGCCCTCGGTCGGCGTCCAGTCCGCCCGCGGCCCCTCGCTGGGGTCGCCGCGCAGCAGCATCACGTGCTCGATGCCCGCGGCGGCGTACGTGTCGAGGATGCGCTCGAGCTCGGCGCGCGTGTGGCCGACGCAGGTCAGGTGCGCCACCGGGGTCAAGGGTGTGTCCCGGGCGATCCGGCTGGTGATGCCCACGGTCTTGTCGCGGGTGCTGCCGCCGGCGCCGTAGGTCACCGAGACGAAGGTGGGCCGGTACGGCTCCAGCGCTCGGATCGCCGCCCAGAGCTGCTCCTCACCCGCGTCGTCCCTCGGCGGGAAGAACTCGAACGAGAACGAGCGCTCACCCCGGTCCAGCAGCTCGCGCATGCTGAGTCCTCGTCCCGTGGCCATAGCAACCGATTCTAGGTTCGGGAGGGGGTGCGAACCCCAATTCCCGACATGCGGCCTAGCCTCTGTGCGTGACCGGCGCGTGGGACCATGACGGCTTCCGGACCCGCGTCCAGGCGGCGCTCGACGCGTTCCTCGACGACCAGGCCGAGCGCCTGGAGCCGCTGGGTCTCGACGCCGCCCGGCTGGTCGCCGAGGCTCGTACGTCGGTCGCCGGCGGCAAGATGTTCCGGGCGTCGTTCTGCTGGTGGGGGCACCTCGCGGTCGCTCCTCCAGCCGACCGCGACGCACTGGTCCGGGCCTGCGCCTCCCTCGAGCTGCTGCACGCCAGCGCCCTCGTGCACGACGACTACATGGACGCCTCGGACAGCCGTCGTGGCCGGCCGTCGACGCACCGGACCTTCGAGCGCGAGCACCGCGACGCGGGGTGGCGGGGCGACCCGGAGCAGTACGGCGCGTCCGGGGCGATCCTCCTCGGCGACCTGCTGCTGTCATGGTCCGACGAGCTGCTGCGCCGGTGCGGGCTGCCGCTGCCGGTGGTGGCTCCGGCCCTCGACGTGTTCGACCTGTGCCGGGCCGAGGTGATCGCCGGTCAGTTCCTCGACGTCTCTGCCCAGGCCCGTGGCCACGCGGACGTCGACACCGCGATGACCGTGCTGCGCTACAAGTCCGCCAAGTACTCCGTCGAGCGGCCCCTCCACCTCGGCGCCGCTCTCGCCGGCGCTCCGGCGTCCACGCTGGCCGAGCTGACGGCGTTCGGCCTTCCGCTGGGCGAGGCGTTCCAGCTGCGCGACGACCTGCTCGGCGTGTACGGCGACCCGGCCACCACCGGCAAGCCGGCCGGTGACGACCTGGTCGAGGGCAAGCGGACCGTGCTCGTCGCGCTGGCCCTGGACGCGGCCCCGGCCCCGGACGCCGCGCTGCTCGACCGCGCGCTCGGCTCTCCCTTGTCACCCCAGGACGTAGAACGGCTCCGCGGCGTCATCGACGCCTCCGGCGCGCACGCGCAGGTGGAGGCGGTGATAGACGAGCTCTCCGGCGTCGCGCTCGCGGCGCTCGACCGGGCCTCGATCGACGACGGCGCCCGCGAGGCGCTGCGCGGCCTAGCCTCAGCGGTCACGCACCGCTCCGTGTGACGCCGAGTCGGCACTAGTTGCCGCCCGTTCAGCGCCGAGTCGGCGCCAAGTGCGGCAACTTCTGCCGACTCGGCGTTCGATCAGCAGCAGCTTCTGCCGACTCGGCGTCAGTCGAGGGAGGGAACGTCGACGTCGGGGCCCTCGCCCCGCAGCAGCGTGGTGAGCGAGCCGGTGTGGTCGGCGAGGATCGCGCGGACGGCGTTGAACGCGGTCTCGTCCTCGCGGGCCAGCGTGCACCAGCCGTCCCACAGCAGCACGGTGGGGCCGGGGAGGTCGCGCAGGGAGTCGTTGAGGGCGTCGAGGTTCTGCCCGTAGTGCTCGGGGAACGACAGCGCGGCGCCCACCGCGGTCAGGAACTCGTGGCGGGTCTGGTGGTGCCAGCCGTCGACGTACCCGAACCGCCAGCCCGCGTGCTCGACCGCGTGCGCCACCTCGTCGGCGGGGAACGCGGCGTGCCAGCGGTAGACGCCCGGGTCCTTGTGGTGGGCGAGGATCTTGGCCAGTCCGCTCATGACAATGTGCTCATAACAGCCTCCGCGCGATCCGCTCGAACGATCCGTAGTGGTCCTGGGTCCAATAGAACTCACCGCCGTCACCGGTGATGATGCGCCGAGCGCCGCGGTCCGTCGACCCGGGGGTGAGGACGGTGTACTCCGCGTAGTACCCGCGGGGGTGGTCGGGCAGCAGCCCCTCGAGGTTGCCGAACGTCGAGCCGTCCTTGTCCGGGAACGGGAACGGCCCGCCCTCGTCGATCCACGCGAGCGTGCCTTGGCCCTCGACCGGGAGCTCCTCCTCCAGCACCCAAGGCAGCCCGCTCTCCGGGTCGATGTCCCCGCTCTGCACCGTGGCGGAGGACGACGGGCCGGTAGTGGCACCAGACGTCTGGTCGTCCCCGAAGAGCGTGCCGGTCTCGCCGTCGTGGTCGAAGGTCCACTTGATGAAGAAGGACGTCGCGATGATCGTCACGAAGACGATGACCACCGTCTTGATGGTGGTCCGGTTCCACTTCATGGGCCGTCCTGGGCTACAGGGCCATCGCCTGCGCGCGTCGCTTGACCTCGGCCCCGCGGTTCTCGCGCAGCGCGTCGATCGGCCGGCCGGGCAGGTCTCCGTCGAGGTGCAGCCACGCGATGATCTCGCGGTCGTCGTACCCGCCGTCGTGGAGCAGCGTGAGCAGCCCGGGCAGACCCTTGACCGGCAGGCCGTCGTCGTCGATGAAGTCGGCCGGCACCCGCGGACCCGCGCCCGGCGTGGGCGTGGCGGCGGCCAGCTCGTGGTCCCGGATCATCGTGCGGACCTTGGCGGCGGTGACCCCGAGGCGGGCTGCGGCCTGGTCCCAGTCCAGCCACTCGTCGACCAGGGTGGACAGGTCGGACTCGGCGAGCGTCATGAGCACATGCTGGCATCCGGCACTACGCCGGCGCACGTGCGGGACCCGGTCCGGCTCGCCGGAGCGGCGGAAATGCCGATATCCACGCCGGGTCCGTACGATGGAGCATCCCGGATCCTTCCCCGTCCGGGTGCAGGAGGTCGCCGTGACGCCGGACCGGCATGCCCCCCAGGGCGCCGAGCAGCAGGCGAGCGACCCTGCCCAGGATGCTCGACCGGACTCCGGGGCCGACCACCTGACCGGTCGGGTGCTCGACAACCGCTACCGCATCGGCTCGCGGATCGCCCGTGGCGGGATGGCGACCGTCTACGAGGCCAACGACCTGCGGCTCGACCGCACCGTCGCGGTGAAGGTGATGCACCCCGGGCTCGGTGACGACGACGAGTTCGCGGCCCGCTTCGTGGCCGAGGCGCGTGCCGCCGCGAAGCTGTCGCACCCCAACGTGGTCGCGGTCTTCGACCAGGGCAACGACGACGGCACGGTCTTCCTGGCGATGGAGCTGATCCCCGGCCACACCCTGCGCGACACCATCGGCAAGGAGGCGCCGCTCTCCGCCGCCCGGTCCCTCGCGCTGCTGGAGCCGGTGGTCTCCGCACTGGCGTCGGCGCACCGCGCCGGCCTGATCCACCGCGACGTCAAGCCCGAGAACGTCCTCATCGCCGACGACGGCCGGATCAAGGTCGCCGACTTCGGCCTGGCCAAGGCCATGAGCGCCACCACCCAGCACACCGCGACCGGCGTCCTGATCGGGACCGTCTCGTACGTCGCCCCCGAGCTCGTCGTCGAGGGCCGATCCGACGCGCGGGCCGACGTCTACGCCGTCGGCGTGATCCTCTACGAGCTCCTCACCGGCAAGAAGCCGCACGAGGGCGAGACGCCGATCCAGGTCGCCTACAAGCACGTGCACGAGGACGTCCCGCCGCCCTCACGGCTGGTGCCGGCCATCCCGGACTACGTCGACGCTCTCGTCGCCCGGGCCACCGCACGCGACCGTGAGCAGCGGCCTGCCGACGCCGGCGTACTGCTGCACCACCTGCGGCGGGTCAACCAGGCCGTCACCTCGGGCGTCCGCAGCGACCGCGAGCTGGTCGAGGACCTGCTGCCCCGCAATACCGCCGACACCGCCGAGGTGCTCCGCCGCCAGGGGCCGCCGCGCAGCGACACCACCCCCGAGCCGTGGGACCACGCCGAGATGGCCGCGCTGATGGCCCCGCCGCGCGAGCCGACCACGACGATCGAGCGGCCCAAGCCGGTCCCGCCGCCGGCTCCTCCCTCCAAGCCGACCAAGCGGCCCCGGCGTCGTCGGCGCGGGCCGATCCTGTTGATCCTCGCGCTGCTGATCGCCGGGGCGCTCGGCACCAGTGCGTGGTACTTCGGCTACGCCCGCTACACCACCACGCCGGCCGTGCTGAAGCTCACCCCCGAAGAGGCGCAGCAGCGGCTCGAGGACGCCGGGCTCGACGTGAAGACGGGTGAACCGAGGTACTCCGACACGATCGACCCAGGGCTGGTGCTGAGCACCGACCCGCCGGCCGGGAAGCGCGTCCTGAAGGGCACCGACGTGACGATCTCGGTCTCGCTGGGCCGCGCGGTCGCGCAGCTCCCGAAGCTGACCGGTATCACCGTCGACGAGGCGCAGGACCGGATCCTCAACGCGAACATGGCCTTCGGCAAGGCCACCGC
>JAWWPK010000452.1:0-2547 GCA_033854925.1 Nocardioidaceae bacterium
GCCTCGTCGAGGCCGATCGTGAAGAGCTGGTCCTCGGAGGTCAGCGACCGGGAGTCGGTGCCCTTCTTGAGATAGGGGCCGTAGCGGCCGTTCTGGGCGGTGATCTCGTCACCGGACTCCGGATCCGCGCCGACCACGCGCGGCAGGGACAGCAGCTTGAGCGCGTCGTCGAGAGTCACCGTGTCCAGCGACATCGAGGCGAACAGCGAGCCGGTGCGCGGCTTGGCGTTCTTGGGCGCGTCCTCGGGCAGGACCTCGGTGACGTAGGCGCCGTAGCGGCCGTTCTTGGCCACGACCTCGAGCCCGGTCTCGGGGTGGGTGCCGAGCTGGATCTCCTCGCCGGCCGGGTTGGTGAAAAGCTCCTTCGCCTTCTCGACGGTCAGCTCGTCGGGCGGCAGGTCGTCGGGGACGTTGGCGCGCTTGCCGGTCGGGTTGCCCTCGTCGTCGGGACCCTCGAGGTAGGGGCCGTAGCGGCCGACCCGCAGGTTGATCCCCAGCTCCGGGGCGCCGATCGGGAACGTCGCCAGCTCTCGCGCGTCGATGTCGCCGAGGCCGTCGACCAGCGGCTTGAGCCCCTTGACCTTGTCGGACCCGAAGTAGAACTCGTCGAGCTCGCTGTTGAGGTCCTTGTGGCCGGCGGCGATCTCGTCGAGCACGTCCTCCATGCCGGCGGTGAACTCGTAGGAGATCTGCCTCGGGAAGTGCTCCTCGAGCAGCCGGGTCACCGAGAACGCCAGCCACGCCGGCACCAGCGCGGTGCCCTTCTTGTAGACGTAGCCGCGGTTGAGGATCGTCCCGATGATCGAGGCGTACGTCGAGGGCCGGCCGATCTCGCGGTCCTCGAGCTCCTTGATCAGCGTGGCCTCGGTGTAGCGGGCCGGCGGCTTGGTCTCGTGGCCCGAGGCGTTGAGGGCCGCGGCCGAGATCGGGTCGCCCTCGCTCAGGTCTGGCAGCGGCACCTGGTCGTCGTCGGAGCGCTTGCCGCCCTCGGTTCCCTCGACGTAGGCCTTGAGGAACCCGTGGAAGGTGATCACCCGGCCGGACGCCGAGAACACGACATCGCGGCCGTCGGACGCCGCACCACCGATGCGGACCGAGACCGACTGGCCCACGGCGTCCTTCATCTGCGACGCGACGGTGCGCATCCAGATCAGCTCGTAGAGGCGGAACTGCTCACCGGTCAGGCCGGTCTGCGCCGGCGTACGGAACGACTCCCCGGACGGGCGGATCGCCTCGTGGGCCTCCTGGGCGTTCTTGACCTTGCTGGCGTAGACGCGCGGCTGGTCGGGGACGTACTCCGCGCCGTAGAGCTCGCGGACCTGCGACCGGGCGGCGTCGACCGCGGTGCTCGACAGCGTGGTCGAGTCGGTGCGCATGTAGGTGATGAAGCCGTTCTCGTAGAGCCGCTGGGCCACCGACATGGTCACCGACGCGGACATGCCGAGCTTGCGGCTGGCCTCCTGCTGCATCGTCGTGGTGCGGAACGGCGCGTAGGGCTGGCGGCGGTAGGGCTTGGACTCCACCGAGCGGACCGCGAACGTCGTGTCGGTCAGCGCGTCCACGAGGCCCTCGGCGCCGGCCCGATCGAGGTGGACGCGGTCACCCTTCTTGCTCTTGAGCACGCCGTCGTCGCCGAAGTCGGAGCCGCCCGCGACCCGCCCGCCGTCGATCGAGTGCAGCCTGCCCGGGAACATCCGCGGGTCCTTCTCGGCGCCCGCGTCGAAGGTCCCCTCGAGGTCCCAGTAGGACGCGACGCGGAACTTCATCCGGTCGCGCTCCTTGTCGACGACCAGCCGGGTCGCGACGCTCTGCACCCGGCCCGCGGAGAGGCCGGACATGACCTTCTTCCAGAGCACCGGGCTGACCTCGTAGCCGTAGAGGCGGTCGAGGATGCGCCGCGCCTCCTGAGCCTCCACGAGGTCGTCGTTGATCTCGCGCGGGTTCGCGACCGCGGCGAGGATCGCCGCCTTGGTGATCTCGTGGAAGACCATCCGGTGCACCGGGATGCCCTTCGGCTTGAGCTCGTCGAGCAGGTGCCAGGCGATCGCCTCGCCCTCGCGGTCCTCGTCGGTGGCCAGGTAGAGCTCGTCGGCGTCCTTGAGCAGCGTCTTGAGCTTGGAGATGTGCTGCCTCTTGTCGCGCGGCACCACGTAGTAGGGCACGAAGCCGTTGTCGACGTCGACCGCGAGCCGGCCCCACGGCTTGTCCTTGATCTTCGCCGGCGTCTCCGCGGCGCTCTGCGGGAGGTCGCGGATGTGGCCGATGGAGGACTCGACGACGTACCCCTGGCCGAGGTACCCGCCGATGGTGCGGGCCTTCGCCGGGGACTCGACGATCACCAACTTGTGTGCCACAGCTCTGCTTTTCCTTGTCTCTCCAGCGCTCTCTGCGCGCCGCGACCCCACTGGCTGAGCGGGGTCACGGCCGATCACGGTAGCGCGTGCTCCCGACTCCTGATTCCCGCAGGGCCGACTCGGACCACGTTCGACGAGTCTGCGGGACCCGCCCGGTCTGCCCGTTCATGTCACGTCATCTCGGCGCCAGCAT
>JAWWPK010000453.1:0-5469 GCA_033854925.1 Nocardioidaceae bacterium
CGCCGAGGTGGATGCGTTGCTTGCCCTGATGCTGCTCCAGCACTCGCGTCGCAGCGCACGCGTCGACGACGGTCGGTTGGTGCTGCTGCCCGACCAGGACCGGCGGCGCTGGGTGGGCGCCGAGATCACCGAGGCGATCGAGCTCCTCACGCCGTTGGCGCATGCCGCGCCCGCGCCGTACCTCCTCCAGGCGCTGGTGGCCGCCGAGCACGCGATCGCCGCCACCGCCGATGACACGGACTGGCCCCGGATCGTGACCCGCTACGACGAGCTGCTCGACCTGGTCGACTCCCCCGTGGTCCGGCTGAACCGTGCCGTGGCGGTCGGAGAGGCCGACGGCCCGCTGGCCGGGCTGGCCGCGCTCGCCGGGCTCACCGACGAGGAGCTGCCGGGCCACCGACTTCCGGCCGCGCGCGCCGAGCTGCTGACGCGGGCCGGGCGGTCCGACCAGGCCCTGGCCGCCTACGACGCCGCGATCGAGCGGTGTGCCAACGAGGCCGAGCGCGCCCACCTGGAGGAACGCCGCAGCAGCCTGCCCCGCGCGTGACTACGCCGGTGGGTGGACAATGCACCCATGCACCTCTTTGCCGCCCTGGTGCTGCCCCGCGACGTGCTAGACCTCGTCACCCAGCTCGCGGCCGGCGTGAAGCCGGAGCCGGTAGCGACCCGACCCGACCGGACGGGTCTCAGCGGCCGTCACCTCGCCTCGACAGGCAAGCGGTTCGGCCGCCGCCGGGATCACGAGCCCGCACGCGCACCGGGCACCGGGCCGCTGCTGGACCTGGTGCCTCCCGTCCAGATGCACCTGCCCCTCGCGAAGTTCGGCCATCTGGCACTCGTCGAGGCAACCCGGCTCACCGACACCATGGAGGTCGAGGCCGCGAGCTGGGCGTCCCCGCGGCTGCACCTGCACGGGGGCGTCGCCCTGGAGCCGAAGGGGGACAACTCGGTGTGGGTCGGGCTGGAGGGCGACCTGGACGCGTTGAACGCGATC
The DNA here is from genome assembly GCA_033854925.1 of Nocardioidaceae bacterium. Classification (GTDB taxonomy): domain Bacteria; phylum Actinomycetota; class Actinomycetes; order Propionibacteriales; family Nocardioidaceae; genus Nocardioides. Next base: position 995 of record JAWWPK010000453.1, read on the forward strand.
GCGCGCGGCGTGAACGACGTTGCGCAGGGGCTTCAGCTGTTCGTGGACCGACGGGTCTTCCGGCCCGCGGTGCGGTTGGGCACCATCAACGACCGCACGACGGAAGCCCACCTCGAGGAGCTCCTGGCCGCCCTCGAGGCCTTCGAGAGCCCGGCCTGGTGGCAGACAAGCGTCTCGCTGCTCATCCCGGCAGACTTCGGCCCGGACCGGCCGCCGTACCGGGTCCACCGCAGCATCAAGCTCGGCCCCGCCGTGGCGCACTGACAGAAGATCAGAGGGCGAGGGGGGCCAGTCGCTCGTCCGGCTCGGCGGGCGGCTCCTCGCCGCGCCGGTTCGCGCGGACGACCGCCAGGAGCGCCGGGAGCGGCATCGGCCGGTGCAGCAGGTAGCCCTGCACGAACGGTGCGCCCACCTGGTCGCGCACCACGTCCAGCTGGCCCTCCCGCTCGATCCCCTCCACGACGACGTCGAGGCCGAGCGCCTCTGCCATCACGGTGACCGCGCGCAGGACGACGCGGGAGCGCTCGTCGGTGTCGATGTTCTGCGCCAGCGCGGCGTCCGTCTTCACAACGTGGACCGGCAGCTCTCGCAAGTAGCTGATCGAGGAGAAGCCGACCCCGAAGTCGTCCACCGCGAACCGCACACCCAGCTGGGCGATCTCCCGCATCGCCTCCAGCGTCGCGTCGTCGGTGATCTCCTGCCGCTCGGTGATCTCGAGCACCAGGCCGGTGCGCCCCATGGACTGGACGGCCCGCGCCACCGCGGAGCCGAACACCTGCTCCTGCAGCTGGCGGGCCGACACGTTGACACTGATCGAGATCGGCCCGCCCGCGGCCTCCCGCAGGGATGGGGCGTCGTGGGCGACGGTCTCCAGGACCAGCTCCCCGAGGGCGCCGACCTGGTCGGTGTCCTCGGCGAGGGGCACGAAGACGTCGGTGGGGATGTTGCTGCCGTGGAGCTGCCAGCGGGCCAGGGCCTCGACGCCCGCGATCCGTCCCGTAGCGGCGACGACCACCGGTTGGTACACCACGCGAATGTCGCCGTGCGCGATGGCCAGACGCAGCTCGTCGACCAGCTCGAGCCTCCGCATCCGGGCCCGGCCGATCGCCGGCTCGTACTCCACGTGCTGTGCCTTGCCCCGGCCCTTGGCCTCGTACATCGCGAGGTCGGCGTGGCGCAACAGCGCCTCGGCGGACTCGTTGCCGTCGCCGTACGCGATGCCGATCGAGGCCGCCAGGCTGACCGGGTGGCCGGCGACCTCGGCACCTGCGGCGAGCGAGACGAGGATCCGGTCGCTGATCTCGATGACCTCACCGACGGTCACGTCCTCGAGAAGCACCGCGAACTCGTCTCCGCCGAGACGGGCCACGGTGTCGATGTCCCGGGTGTTGGTCACCAACCTGTCGGCGACGTCGATCAGCACCGCGTCACCCGCCGCGTGGCCGAACCGGTCGTTGACCGACTTGAACGCGTCGAGGTCGACGAAGAGCAGCGCCACCCGCACGCCGAGCCGGCGAGCCCGGTGGAGTGCGTGCGCCACCCGGTCGAGCAGGATTCCGCGGTTGGGCAGGTCTGTCAGTGGGTCGTGGCGCGCGTAGTGGACCATCTCGTCGGTCAGCTGGAGGCGGGCGAACGCCTCGGAGCAGATCACGGCGAGCGCGTCCAGCGCGTGCTGGTCGGCGCCAATCGTCGACCGGGCGCGATCCCGCGACGTGGCGACGACCCAGAGCGCGTCCTTGCCCCGGCGTACCTGCGCACCGATCTCGTGCTGACCGGGCGGCGAGCTGCGCACCTCCACCGCGCGCAGCCGGATCAGCCGTCGGGCATCGACCAGCAGGCCGTCGATCACGTGTTCGGGCTCGTGCAGGGCCTGGACACGGACCGCGGACTCGAACAGGACGCTGAGCCGGCGGGCGTTCTCCCGGCCGTGCACGATCGCGCGCGTGTTGATGAGCAGCGTCGCCAGCGGGACGACAAGGAGCACGAGCGTCCACCACGGGTTGCTGCGCAGCACGACCGCAGCGAGGTAGCCGAGGAGGTCGAAGGGGACGAAGCAGGCCACCGCGAGCCAGGTGCCGGCCTGGACGAGGTGGCGGCGCACGGGTGTCTGGGAGTCGATGGCGACCGAGACCGCCGTCAACACGTAGTCGAGGGAGAAGTAGGCCGCCGCCGCCGCGACCACGGCCGCCAGCTCTCGCGGCGTACCGGTGCCCGGCCCCCGCACCAGGTGCAGGGCGCCCGCCGCCACGGCGCCGGCGAGGATGCCGACTCCGATGTTGAAGATGAAGGCCGACGCCCTCTTCCCGGACGTCAGCTGGGTGGCCAGAACGCCCAGCCCCCAGACGGCGAGCGCGGGCAGGGGGTCAAAAGTGCAGAGCAGGTAGATCAGGACGATCGAGTCGAACCCGATCTCGATGCTGCCGTCCTCGTTGTCGAGGACCATCGGGAAGCGCGCGATGACCACGACCAGAGGGACGCCGATCAGGGCGGCCAGGGCGACCTTCCAGCCGCCGTCCCAGGCGATCGGCAGCGACCAGGCCAGCAGCGCGAGACCCAGCAGGCACAGGCCCAGGTCGAACCGCCAGCTGCGCGCGTCGCGCAGCCTGGTTCGCTTGGTCGTCATCGGGGGGTCCTCCGCCAGTCGGGGCGGAACCAGTATCAAGTCGGGCCCGGGCCTACCGTGGCGGAATCGGCAGACCCGCCGACCCGCTCGGGACGACGGTGACCGAGCGGCACGTCGTCATCGAGGCCGAGCGCGGCGAGCACCGGGGGCACCAGCGCCTTCTGGCCAGCCGGCACGAGGACCCAGCACGTGGGTCCTGATCCCACCTGCCACACGAGCCACCTGCGGGGTAGTCACGACCGAAGGGCAGGTCTGAACGGCGTACGCCAGTGTCCGGGCCCGCAGCCCGGTCGTGACCATGCCGCGAGTGACGAGATCAACCGCCGGCGACGGCAGGGATGACTGAGATCTGGGCGCCGTCCGGGGTCGGCGTGTCGAGGTTGTCGAGGAACCGCACGTCGTCGTTGCCGACGTAGACGTTGACGAAGCGGCGCAGCTCGCCGTTGTCGTCCAGGATCCGGCCCTTGATGCCCGCGTAGTTCGCCTCGAGGTCGTCGAGGACCTCCGACAGAGTGGTGCCGGCCGCGGTCACCTCCGACTCGCCGCCGGTGTAGGTGCGCAGGATCGTCGGGATGCGGACTTGTGCGGTCACGGTGCTGGTCCTCCTCGGAGTGTCAGGCGAGTCCGGTCGCCGCGAAGGCGGCGTACGTCGGCTCGATGGTCGCAGCCGGGCCGACGACGCCGGACACGGCGTCCAGGGTCTTGAGGCCATGGCCGGTGTTGATGACGACGGTGTCGAGCGAGGGGTCCAGCTGGCCGGTCTCGACCAGCTTCTTCAGCACGCCGACCGTGGTGCCGCCGGCGGTCTCGGTGAAGATGCCCTCGGTCCGGGCAAGCAGGACGATGCCCTCACGGACCTCGTCGTCGGAGATGTCCTCCACGGCCCCGCCGGTCTGGCGGCAGATGTCGAGGACGTAGATGCCGTCGGCGGGGTTGCCGATGGCCAGGCTCTTGGCGATGGTGTCCGGCTTGACCGGGCGGATCGCGTCGACGCCGGCCTTGTAGGCCACGGACACGGGTGAGCAGCCGGTGGCCTGCGCGCCGAAGACCCGGTAGGGCTTGTCGTCGACGAGGCCTAGCGAGATCAGCTCCTGGAACGCCTTGTGCACCTTGGTCAGCTGTGAGCCGGAGGCGACCGGGATGACGATCTGGTCGGGCAGCCGCCAGCCGAGCTGCTCGGCGATCTCGTAGCCGAGCGTCTTGGAACCCTCGGCGTAGTAGGGGCGGACGTTGACGTTGACGAACGCCCAGCCGTCCTCCTCGCCCGCGATCTCGGAGGCGAGCCGGTTGACGTCGTCGTAGGTGCCGTTCACGGCGACCAGCTGCTCGGTGAAGATCGCGGAGTTGACCTGCTTCGGCTGCTCGAGGTTGCTCGGGATGAAGACCACGGTCTTGATGCCGGCCCGCGCACCGGCGGCGGCGACCGCGTTGGCCAGGTTGCCGGTGCTCGGACAGGCGAACACCTTGGCGTCGAGCTCGCGAGCCGCGCTCAGCGCGCAGGCGACCACCCGGTCCTTGAAGGAGTTGGTGGGGTTGGTCGAGTCGTCCTTCACCCAGAGGTTGTCGATGCCCAGCTCGCGGCCGAGGTTGTGCGCCTTCAGCAGCCGGGTGAAGCCGGGCTCGGTGTTGGGGCTCTCCTCGATGTCGCTCGGCACCGGCAGCAGCGCCTTGTAGCGCCAGATGTTGGGCGGTCCGGCGGCGATCTCCTCACGGGTCACCCGCGGGAAGTCGTAGGCGATCTCCAGCGGGCCGAAGCACTCCGGACAGGCGTAGAACGGGCCCAGCTCGACCTGGTGACCGCACTCGCGACACGACAGTGCCCTGGCGTGGCCGAAGGCGCCCTCACGCAGCT